>JAHEKD010000119.1 GCA_024638545.1 Gammaproteobacteria bacterium | reverse complement strand
ACCTCACTCGGAAATACATGAGGTGCAACCAAAGATAATTGATTGAACCCCATATTCTTCATTGCCCTGGCAGCGCCGCCAATATTACCCGGATGACTGGGCCTGACGAGCACGACCCTGATTTGATCAAGCGTCATTGCCATCAGTATCTGGCCCCTCTATCAGATGGCGGCATGGCGTTCATTGGCAATTTCATGCGGGCGTTCGATGCATGTTGCGAAAAGGCAATGCCGAAGTTGAGCATGACAGCGGTGCAGCGACTTTGATAATCTACCTGCCAGGGTAATTGTAAAATTCGCCTGGCCAGTATATTTGAGCAGGGATGCGCTGAGAACGAATCGGGGTTGATCAGCATCTCATCTACAGTCAGTTTTGCACCTGTTTTTTCAATATTTTCCATTTTCTGCATCTTTAAGTCCGCGTTTGTCACAAATGCGGGCTTGATTTTCATAATTATAGCTTTATTCGCTTTGCGCATTGGCATTCACTGATTAAAATCTCACCTTAAGCATAAATTTAAGAAATAGTTAACGACCTGATGCACCCGTTTATTAACACTGCCGTTAAGGCTGCTCGAAAAGCAGGATCGATCATTGTTCGGCATATCGATCAAATCGATCAACTGACCGTTGAAGTTAAAGGCAGAAATGACTTCGTCAGCGCTGTCGATAAACTCGCTGAAGAAGAGATCATATACACCATAAAAAACACATATCCGGAGCACGCAATCCTTGGTGAAGAGAGCGGCCGACAGGGAAGCAGTGATTATGAATGGATCATTGACCCGCTGGATGGCACTACAAATTTTTTACACGGATATCCACAATTTGCTGTATCCATAGCCGTTTCGCATAACGGCGTTATCGAACACGGTGTAATCTTTGATCCCTTGCGTAATGAGTTATTTGCCGCCTCTCGTGGCAGCGGTGCCCGTCTGAATGATATACGAATACGAGTCAGTAAAGCCAGCGCTCTGCAGCGCTCCCTGATTGGCACTGGGTTTCCCTTTCGTCAGAATAAAAATGTCGATGCCTACCTGGAATCGTTTAAAGCAGTGATGCAAAATTCTCATGGTATTCGTCGAGCCGGAGCAGCTGCCCTGGACCTGGCTTATGTCGCATGCGGCCGGTTGGATGGATTCTGGGAATCCGATTTAAGCCCATGGGACATAGCGGCCGGCGCACTGTTGATCCAGGAGGCTGGCGGTCTGGTTTCAGATTTCAGGGGTGATGACCAATTTCTTCAAAGCGGTGACATCATTGCTGCAAACCCGAAAATTTTTATTGCATTAACCAAAATCATCCGCAAACAACAGTAATTACTGAAGGTGGCACAAGCACAGGCAAAAACCGCGCACACGCCGATGATGCAGCAATACCTGCGTATCAAGGCTGATTATCCTGAAACTTTACTATTCTACAGAATGGGCGATTTTTACGAGCTGTTCTTTGATGATGCAGAACAAGCGTCTAAACTGCTGGACATTACGCTGACCAGTCGCGGCAGCTCAGCTGGACAGCCCATCCCGATGGCCGGTGTTCCCTTCCACAGTGCCGATCAGTATTTAGCCAAGCTTGTCAATAAGGGTCAGGCAGTTGCCATTTGTGAACAAGTCGGTGATCCGCAAAAATCAAAAGGCCCTGTTGAACGCAAAGTCCAGAGAATTATCACACCAGGCACGCTGACAGATGAAAACCTCATGGATGATCGCAAGGAAAACCTGATTGCAGCCGGTTTTATCAGCCCTCAAAACAAACTTGGTCTGGCTTGGCTTGAAGTGGCCAGTGGCCGTCTCGACGCGCTTGAGCTGGATAGCGTTTCCGCGCTTAAGGATGAAATAACCAGGCTGTCTCCCATGGAAATACTTTTCCCCGAGACATTTGCGCATACTACAGATTTTGACAACATCGCACTGGTTCAAACGGTATCTGACTGGCATTTTGACTATGATCGATCTGTACAAATACTGACCAAAAGTTTCAACACCCTTGATCTGAAGGCCTTCGATGTGGAAAATTCACCGCTGGCAATCCAGGCTGCAGGTTGCCTGCTGAATTACGCGAGGGACATGTATGGACGCCAGTTGCCGCATTTGCAATATTTCAAGCTGCATAAAAACAACAGCCTGCTACAAATCGATGCTGCAACCCGCACACACCTTGAAATTAACCAGTCAAATACTGGGGATAAACGCTTTTCATTGATCGCGCTGCTTGATCAATGCGCAACCCCAATGGGAAGCCGGCTGCTAGGTCGCTGGTTGAACAACCCGATACGCAATCACAAGCAATTACGTGATCGCCACGCCTGTGTCGATTATTTGCTGGGTATTGATACGGCACTTATTTACAGGACATTACGCTCGATCGGTGATATAGAGCGAATCGCAGCCCGTATTGCACTTGAAACCGCGAGACCGGGTGACCTGGTCAAATTGCGACATGCATTAAAGGTGATGCCTAAACTGATTGATGGTCTTTCTGACAGCAGCGAATTAACGCAGCTGGATCAACTCAAGGCGAAACTGGGCCCCTTCACGGAACTGCATAAAACACTGCTTCATGCAGTCAAAGAAGAACCGGCTGCACACCTGCGAGAAGGCAATGTCATCGCTGATGGTTTTAGCGAGAAACTCGATGAGTTACGCAAGTTAAAGTCGGATTCCGGCTCGTACCTATTGCAGATGGAAAGCCTTGAGCGACAGCGCACCGGGATAAAAAATCTCAAGATTCATTATAACCGGGTACACGGGTATTACATTGAGTTACCGCGCAGTTTTACCGATGAGCTTCCAGAAGGCTACGTTCGCAGACAAACACTCAAGAATGCCGAGCGATTCATCACTGAAGAGTTAAAAACATTCGAAGATAAAATTCTCAGCGCAAACGAAAAAGCCGTATCGCTTGAAAAATTACTGTACTCGCAGCTTATCAAAGAACTGTCACAATTTGTTAAAGCCATCCAAAAATGTGCCGCTGCTGTTGCCCGGATAGATGTCCTGGTAAATTTTGCTCACCAGGCCAAAAGACTGGATTTATGCCGCCCACAACTCGTGGAGGAGAGCGTTTTGACAATCCAGCAGGGACGCCATCCTGTGGTTGAACACTTTCAGCAATCTGAATTTATTGCCAATGATACAACCTTGACGGAATCAATCCGCATGCAGTTGATTACAGGACCTAATATGGGCGGAAAGAGTACCTACATGCGACAGACAGCGATAATAACGCTGCTTGCTCACACCGGCTGTTTCGTGCCGGCAAGCCAGGCCGTCATTGGCAACATTGACCGTATATTCACTCGAATTGGTGCATCTGACGACTTATCTTCTGGCCGTTCGACATTCATGGTTGAAATGACGGAAATGGCGTTGATACTCCGAAATGCCAGCAGTCAGAGTCTTGTGCTGGTCGATGAAATTGGTCGCGGCACATCTACCTTTGATGGCCTGGCGCTGGCCTGGGCGTGTGCCTGTCAATTATCAAGAAAACAGTCTTTCACACTATTCTCTACCCATTACTTTGAGCTCACCACGCTGCCTGAACAACTGCCCAACTGCATAAACGTACATCTGTCGGCAATTGAACATGCGCATTCAATCGTATTTCTCTATGCAGTCACTGCAGGACCTGCCAACCAGAGTTACGGACTGCAGGTTGCCAAACTTGCGGGTATTCCTGAATCCGTAATCGAGCAGGCAAAATTAAAACTTCTGGAACTTGAAACACTCCAGTATCAGCAATCGTCCGATCATTGTTCTCAACTACCGTTATTTAGGTCACCTGTTCAAAATGCTACTTCAGACGCACGGAACCGGGAAGAAATTTATGAATTGATTAGCGCCACTGACCCTGACGAGCTCACACCAAAGCAGGCACTCGAAAGACTTTATAAACTTAAAAAAATATTGAACGATCAATAATAAGCCAAATAAACGGCAAATGATTTAGCAAAAGCACAAAATTCTTGTTATCATATAAAGAGTTCTTTATATGATTATATTTCTACTATAATTTTTTTAATATGATTCAACGATGGTTCAGACATCAGCACGTCATTTTTGACTGTGATTCAACGTTATCCAGAATCGAAGGCATTGATGAACTGGCAGACATTGCAGGCGTTACCTCGCAGGTCAAGCAGATGACAGACGCTGCTATGGCGGGTGAAATCGGGCTAGAGGAAGTCTATGGGAAGCGTCTCGAACTCATTAAACCAACGCAAAAAGATATTCTGAAACTCAAGGACGCTTATAAAAATACGGCAACACAAGATGCCAGGCTGGTTATAGATTTGTTGCGTGAACTCGGTCATGATGTCTACATCGTTAGCGGCGGTTTACTGGAACCGGTGCGCGAATTTGGTCTGTCGCTGGGCATTACTGAGAAGCAGATTCACGCTGTCGGCGTTAATTACAATCAGTTAAGCGGCCAATGGTGGCGGTCGAACGGCGGCGGTGAAACCAGCTGGAGTCCGGAATACCTTGACTTCCATCGCAGCCCTCTCACCCTGAGTGAAGGCAAGAAAACAATAATCAGTCAGCTGCTTGCGGGTAAATCAGGGCGAAGCATGTTGATCGGCGACGGAATGAGTGACTATCTGGCTTCAAGCTGCGTGGATCAGTTTGTCGGCTACGGCGGTGTGATCAGTCGTGTTAATGTCAAGGAAAATTCTGACGTTTTCATATCATCCGAATCATTATTACCGGTGCTGCCGCTTAGCAGCGCGGGTGAAGGATTGGAAAAAATAAGGGCTGCAAAACCTGACCTGTCCCGACAACTGTTTCATGCACTGAAAAATGATACTGAGTTCTGCAATCCTGAATTAAAAAAATACTTATTAGCTCTTTTCAGTTGAACGCATTTTTAAAAACTATTATTTATTATTGTACCTAATCATATTTTTACTTAACTCATTTACCTAACTTAAGGATTTGCTCATCAATGTTTAAAATTTTAGTATCAGATAAACTTGGACAGGCTGGCATTGACCTGCTGAATGACTACACAGATATTGATTACGATTTAAGGACCAATTTATCTCATGATGAATTAATCGCCGCAATCCGGGACTATGACGCACTAATCATTCGAAGCGCAACCCGTGCAGATGAAACCGTGATAAAGGCCGGTGAAAAACTAAAGGTGATTGGCCGTGCGGGAATTGGCGTCGATAATATTGACATTAATTGCGCAACAGAAAATGGCATCATCGTGATGAACACACCACAGGCAAATACAATTGCGACAGCAGAACATACCATGGCGATGATGCTGGCTGTGAGCCGGCATACTGCCCCGGCGCATCACGTTGTTTCATCAGGTCGATGGGAAAAATCCAAATTTACCGGTCAGCAGCTCTATCGAAAAACCCTCGGAATTATCGGATTTGGCCAGATTGCCAGACGTGTGTCAAACTATGCCAAAAGCTTCAGCATGGATATCCTGGCATATGACCCGTTTATATCTGAGAGTGTCACCCGCGAATACCAGGTAAAACTGGTCAATCTCGAAGAGCTCCTGGCCAAGAGCGACTATATTTCACTGCATACCGTGGCCACACCTGAAACTGACAAGATTCTCAATGAGAAAACACTGGCACAGACAAAGCCTGGCGTAATTGTCATCAATGCAGCTCGAGGTAAACTGATTGATGAGCAGGCATTGGCGGATGCCCTTAAATCTGGTCATGTTAAAGCGGCCGCTGTTGATGTCTACAGAACTGAGCCACCCCAGAAAGATCATCCTCTAATCGGGCTTGAAAATGTATTGACCCTGCCACACCTTGGCGCCAGCACGCGGGAAGCACAGCGTGATGTTGCCACTCAAATTGTCGAACAAGTGGTTGATGCCCTTAATGAGCGGGATTTTAAAAACAGCATCAACATGCCGTTTTCAACAGGACCAGAATACCGATACATACAGCCTTATCTGAGCCTGGCGGAAAAGATTGGGGCACTACAATTCCATATGGCCGATGCAACCATCAATAAAATAGAAATTGAAATTCATGGTGAACGTTCTGCCACACTCGTCAAACCGGTTGCATGCGGTGTATTGAAGGGCATTCTGGATAATATTCACGGTGGAAACGTCAATTACATTAGCGCTCCTGCGCTGGCTGAAACACACGGTATTGTCATGACGCAGTCACAATCTGAGCATTCAACTGATTACAGCACCCTGGTCAGTGTAATATGCCATTTTGATGATGATTACAGCCGTCTGATCTCCGGTACTTTATTTCACGGTCGCCCCAGGATTGTCCAGATAAGTGATTATCATCTGGATATAGATCCCACCGGTACAATTTTGCTAATGCTTAACCATGACAGACCCGGCGTTATCGGCAAGGTAGGAACCATACTGGCGAACCATCAAATCAATATTGCTGAATGGCGCCTGGGCCGTACTGTGGTTGGCGAGCAGGCAATGGCCTTTATCAATTTAGATAATAGTCCTGAACAAGATGTACTCGACGAGATTCTGGCAATTGATGATGTAATCAAGGCAAAAGTGATCCAGCTATAACGATCTGGGGACACAATACTTAATTCCTAAGAATTAAGTATTGTGTCCCCAGATCCCAGATCATCCAGCACCTTTGACCATTTAGTCTGCGCATGTTTGAACGTATATTTTTGCAGAAATAATTTATACGCATTTTCACCTTGCCTGGCAAGCAGTTCAGCAGATGATGAACTTTTAACTATATAGTCGACTATCTGCCGTGTCTGACCCGCATCAAAACAGCTGCCACAATCGCTGGCCCTGATTATTCCAGCAAGTTCCGTATTCCGATCGCCGATGAATAAAACCGGGCGTGCGGCGGAACATATGCTATAAAATTTACTTGGAAATACCAGCCCCTCCATCTGCGGCTTAAACGTGATCAGGTGCAGATTTGCGAGAGACAGCGATTCAGACAATTTACTTGTCGGCTGGTAAGGTTTGAACAAAACGTTACCCAACTTTTTATTTTTCACATACTCCTGAAGCAATTCATAGTGCCTTCCCGATCCGATAAATAAAAATATAATATCGGTGTTGTCTTTAAGTAAATAAATTGCGTTTTTAATTGTTTCATATTCATGTACAAAGCCAAAATTTCCTGAATACTCGATGATAAATTTGCCATCAATCTTCCAGCACTTTTTCAGTGCCAAGACCTTATCAGAATCGGCATAAATCGGTTTGCCCCAGTTGCTAATTAAAAGGGCTTTATCTATCCCCAGCGCTTCAAACTTCGACTTCATCGAGACACT
>JAHEKD010000118.1 GCA_024638545.1 Gammaproteobacteria bacterium | reverse complement strand
TTACTGCGCAGCTGGAATGACCCGCACAAAGATATTATGAGGAAAATGAAGGTCCAGTCGCACGGGTTCCTAGTCGCCGAGCAAAATCAAAAAATCTTCGGATCGATCATGACCGGTTATGATGGCCATAGAGGCTGGATTAACTATCTGGCCGTCGATCCAAAAAAGCAAAGAAGCGGATTAGGTCGTAAGCTAGTGCGGCATGCTGAGCAGCTGCTTCATGAATTCGGTTGTCCCAAGATCAATCTTCAAATACGCCGGGGCAATAATGAGGTAATTGCCTTTTATGAAAAACTTGGCTATCAAGAAGATGATGTAGTGTCTTACAGTAAACGTCTGATTGAAGATAAAGCCTGATCAATCATCACCGCAAACTTCACGACGGCCAGGTTTGACTGTCACAGGAGAAGATCTTCAATATCTGAGTGCCGGTGGTCACTGCCAAGCCGCGGGTTGCTGGTAACAATCGCTTTTCAGCGGTTCGGTGTCTTGAGTTTTACAGCCATAGAGGCAAGGCGTTTACCCATGCTCAGGCAGAGCGCTTTTTCGTTTCTTTCCAGAGTGTTTCGGTGATCAGCAGAGACATGGCTTGGCCCGTACGGAGTGCCGCCTGCCGTTGCGTTGTTTAACGCAGCTTCGGTGTAAGGCAAGCCCATAATCAGCATGCCGTGGTGCATTAATGGCACCAACAGGCTGAGAAGTACTATTTCCTGACCACCATGGATGCTGTTCGAGCTTGAAAAAGCACATGCTGGTTTCCCCGACAAAGTTCCATTCATCCATAGAGGTGTGGTGGAATCAATAAATGCTTTGACAGGCGCAGCAGGTCCACCAAAATAGCTTGGGCTGCCGATAGCCAATGCATCGCAGGTTTTCAACTCCTGCAGAGATGCCTCTGGATGCTTGACTTTTGTTGATTCAGGCGCTGCCACGCAGCGTATCGTGGCCTCACAATCATCCACCATGTAGACGCCTCTGGCGATCATTTCAGCCAGCTTAAGCGTTGAGCCATATTTTGAGTAATAAATAATCAGTATCGAATGATTCACAGTATCTCCAGAATTTTTTCGGGTGGGCGACCAACTACGGCTATATCCCCGTTCAAAACAATAGGTCTTTGCAAGAGCTCGGGATGACCCGCGATTGCATTAATCAATGTCTGCTCAGATAATGTATCATCGTCAAGATTCAGTTGCTTGTATGCCGCCTCTGAACTTCTGATAATGACTCGCGCACTGCTGTCCAGACACTTTAGAATGTGCTTGATTTCACTGGCCGTTAAATTCGACTTTAGGTACTCTATGATAATTGGAGATATATTTTTTGCCTTGATGAGTTCCAGTGTTTGTCGTGATTTAGAACAACGGGGATTATGATAAATGGTGACTGTCATGATGATATTGTATAGTGGAACAGTAAAATCGAACCTGATTATATCGGAATATTGTATGGATAAAGCAATTGAAATCTGGGCGTCTATTAGACATGGCCTGAAGGAAGTGTTTACAGAGAATACAATGAACATGGCTGCCTCGCTCTCCTATACGTCCCTGCTTGCGCTCGTCCCTCTGGCGACAGTAGTGTTGTCGATGTTTTCAATATTTCCGGTCTTTTCAACCTGGTCTGATCAGCTGCAGACGTTCATCTACAATAACCTGGTGCCGGCTGCAGGCGACGTCATTAAAGATAACATCGATAGTTTTGTCAAAAAAGCCGGTCGATTGACAACATTTGGATTGATTTTTCTGATGATTACAGCACTAATGATGTTGTCTACAATAGAAAACAGTCTCAATAAAATTTGGCACGTACACAGGGGGCGATCGCTAAGTCAGCGTGTTCTGGTGTATTGGGCAATGATATCACTGGGACCGCTGTTAATCGGTTCGGGTTTATCCATTACCTCATATCTGGCTGCCTCAACGTCATTGCAAGCCCTTAATGGCAGTATTTTTTCAGTATTGGGTATTCAAATATTACCGTTTTTATTCGAATGTGCGGCTTTCGTCATGTCCTATTTATTGGTTCCCAACTGTAAAGTGAAGTTCTCACACGCGTTGATCGGTGGTGTCATTGCATCGCTTATGTTCCAGATTGCCAAGAAATGTTTTGCAATTTATGTGGCAAATTTCCAGACCTATGAGGTTATATACGGGGCTCTGGCAACGCTGCCTATATTCTTGATCTGGATTTTTGTGTCGTGGTGTGTATTTCTACTGGGTGCACAGGTAGCAGCAGGGCTGGGACGCTTGTCGGGTAATTCGAAATCCTCATCCGACTCATATGACGATTGATTTATCCCTTACCTGAAGCTCACTAATTGCAGGAGAAAGGGGATAGTGCCTTTCTACAGAAGTTAAGCGTTGCCTGCCTCGGTGTAGCTGCAAGCGTTTAACGCACATTTTTGCCGGGGAATATGAAACTTTGACCTGGTTTTTCCAGATCAGTTAAAATTTGGGCGACAGATTCAGCTGAACCCGGTTGGGGGCAGGGTGGTTTATAGATAAAAACGCGTCTTTACAGTTCCCTGAGTAGGGCCCAGACCAGGATTGCAGACGACTCCTGGCCTGAGCCCACTACACAAGAGTGTGGAGGGTTAACCTTCTATTGCGGCCATGTACTCATCAAGTGTTACTGAGCCATCGGCATCAGCATCGGCAGCAGTAAAATCGAAACCTTCTACTGCAGAAGCTTCATCCAGCGTAAGTGCACCATCACCATCAGCGTCAACATCTGTGAAATTGGGCATGTCGCCGGCATAAAGAGTGCTGGCTGCAAAAAGTAAGGCGGCAGGTATTAGTAGATTTCTCATGTTTTACTCCATTTTATTTAAATAAAAATTTAATTAGTGCGGCTTTTGAATTTAATCGAGCTGGTTTTAACATATAGAATTGTTAAAATTCTCCTTAGCATCAAGTCTTCTTCAAGCAGCGTAATTACTCTAATCTTTGACGGTGAATGAAAACTTAAAGCTCAAAACACATAGGAAGTTAAATTGTCATATAAAGATATAAAATAGTGAAATGAATAGAAAAAATAAATATTACAGACGCTCGAGAATACCCGAGGAGGTCTTTGAGATGATTTTGACTGCCTTTGCTGACGATCTCACAGCAAAACAAACAGAGGCATTAACTAATGTAAGTATTCGATCTGTTAACTCAATTTTCATTAAACTTCGCCAGCTGCTAGCGCATCATTGCGAGATAGACTGGGAATCGCTGGATATCGAAAATAAAGATGAGCTAAAAGTCTCAAGAACAGCCGTGGAGAGACAGTGCGAAATTGAGGGACATAAAATCCTTGTGCTGGTATTAAATGAGTACAGGAACCATATCTATCTTGAGATTGCAGAAGATGCGCGCAAAAACAGAAAGTCGGGCACCGGCAAAAAACAGGCAGGACAAATCATCAGTGGCGCGTCAGGCCAGCCGCAGCGAAATGAATTCTGGATCTATCTTGAGAACCGACTGCAGAAATTCCGGGGTATTGCAGCACAAACCTTTTACCTGCATATAAAAGAAACAGAGTTCAGATTCAATAACCAGGGACGTCTTCTGGATAGACTTAAAATAATACTGCAACAACATCCATTATAGCAACAGAATATTAAATCTCGAATTTTGATTTCAGTACTGCCAGCAAATCAGGCGCTGCAATCGTCTGCGTTTCACCTGTTTTTCTGCCGTAGTATTCAAACTCATTTTTCTCGAGGCTTTTCTCACCGACAGTAATACGGTGAGGGATGCCGATAAGCTCCATGTCTGAAAATAAGACGCCTGGTCGCTCGTTACGATTGTCAAGCAACACCTCAATACCTGAATCATCAAGTTGCTGATAAAGGGCTTCACTGGCCTGCCTGACTTTTTCAGAGCGGTGATAGCCAATCGCTACAATACATACTTTATATGGTGCCAGCGACTCCGGCCAGATGATGCCGCGTTCATCATGATTCTGTTCAATAGCAGCTGCTACAATTCTTGAAACGCCGATACCGTAGCAACCCATAAACAGTAGCGTCTTTTCACCTTCATCATTTGTACAAAACGCGTTCATTGCACGACTGTATTTTCGACCGAGCTGGAAGACATGGCCGACTTCGATACCTCTGCGCACAGTTAATGTTTCACCCTTCTCCCCGCCAGGGCAAAGATCGCCATCTTCAGCCTGCCTGAGGTCAGCCACTTTTGCCAGCGGCAGATCACGATCCCAATTGACGCCGGTAAAATGCCTGTCGGCCTGGTTGGCACCGCACACGAAGTCAGACATTAGGGCGACAGTGTGGTCAATAACGATTGGTATATTCATTCCAACTGGGCCTATGGATCCGGTTTCTGTGCCAATGATCTCCTTGATTTCTTTCGACGTTGCAAATCTGATCGGACTACTCACGCTATCCAGTGCTTCAGCCTTGACCGCATTAAGTTCATGATCGCCTCTGACGACCATTGCGGTCAGGCCCTGCGTACCTTTGACAACCAGTGTTTTGACGGTTTTTGAAGCCGGAACCGCGAGCATTTTACAGAGCTGCTCAATTGTTTTAACACCTGGCGTTTCCACCATTTCCATGGATTGCGCGGGTGCGGCCCGGCCGTGTTGCGGTGCGGGCAGCGCGATGGTTTCAACATTTGCCGCAAAATTAAGGGCTTTACAAAAGGCAATTTTGTCTTCACCTGAATCTGCCAGGACATGAAACTCATGCGAAAAACTGCCACCAATACTGCCCGTATCGGCTTCAACTGCCGAGTAATCAAGTCCCAGGCGGTCAAATATTCTTTCGTACGCCCTGTACATTTTGTCATAGGCATGCCTGGAGTCTTGTTCAGATACGTCGAATGAATATGCGTCTTTCATAATAAATTCGCGTCCGCGCATGATCCCAAACCGGGGACGGACCTCGTCACGAAATTTCGTCTGAATCTGATACAAATTCAACGGTAGCTGGCGGTAGCTTCTTATTTCATTCTTAACGATACTGGTGATCACTTCCTCGTGAGTGGGACCCAGACAAAAATCTCGCTGATGCCGATCTTTCAGGCGCAGTAATTCAGGCCCATAATCCTTCCAGCGTCCTGATTCCTGCCATAGTTCAGCAGGCTGCACACCGGGTAGCAGTAATTCCAGCGCGCCAGCTTTATCCATTTCCTGGCGAACAATAGCCTCGACCTTTTTTAATACGCGTAATCCGCAGGGCAGCCAGCTGTAAATGCCGGAGGCCAGCTGTCTTACCATGCCGGCCCTGAGCATCAGCCGGTGGCTGACGACTTCAGCATCAGCAGGCGTTTCTTTTAAAGTGGCTAACAGGAAATTGGATGTACGCATGATCGATATGATGGCCCGTTTAAAAACCGGCTAAGTATAACCTTGATTGCGCTGAGATAAAATCCGGTGGGTATTAAAAAACAGCGCCCCTGGAGCGTGATTCAAGCTATCATATTAGGGTTTTAAACACCGTGAAACAGCTATGTATCCAAAACGCCGTCAAATTCTCAAATGTCTGCCTGTATTAATGCTGCCAGGGTTCAGTTTTGCAGAATTACTGGTACAAACACCTGGGCAATCGCGCGGGCCTTTTTATCCGGATCAATTACCGCTGGACAAGGATAATGATCTAATCATAATAAACGATAGTCTGACACCGGCCGTTGGTGAAATACTCCACTTGAGTGGTCTCGTTCTGGATGCCAGGGGGCGATCATTGAATAATGCCAGAGTTGAAATCTGGCAAACGGATAGCCAGGGCAGATACATCCATAGCCTGGACTACAATGCCAGTGAAAATGATCGAAATTTTCAGGGTTTCGGTCAGTTTGAGACAGATTCCAGGGGCCGTTATCGGTTCAGAACAATTCGCCCTGTTGCCTATGGCAGTGGTTTTGCAAGGCGCACGCCGCATATCCACTTTTCAGTCACCTCGGCCGCTTACCCACCTTTGACCACTCAAATGTATTTTGCTGATGAGGAAAATCGTAATGATGGCCTCTGGTCGAGATTATCCGAAGCTGAAAAACGCCTGTTAACCATGCGCCCACAACCTTTGCCAGAATCAAGATTAAATGAACACTCGGTGAGTTTTAACATTGTTCTGGGATAGCTGCGTAACAGGATAATATATGGCTATACATTTTTCACATCAAGAATTTGAGCAGCGGAAAATTAATGCGCTTAAAAAAATTGATGAGGCAGGGCTGGATGGCCTGTTGATGTTTCGCCAGGAGAGCATGTACTACCTGAGCGGCTACGATAGCTTTGGATTTGTTTTTTTTCAGTGCCTGTTTTTAAATTCCGCCGGTGAATTTACCTTGCTGACGAGAATGCCGGATTTGCGTCAGGCGCAACATACCTCAATTATCAAGGATATTCGAATCTGGACGGATGAAGATGGTGCAAATCCTGCCACGGACTTGCGCTCAATTCTGGATCAGGCCGGTTACCGAAATAAACGTTTGGGTGTTGAGTATAGTGCATACGGTTTAACAGCTGCCAATGGCAAAATGCTGGAGCAGGCCCTGGATGGATTTTGCTCGCTGGCCGACGCCTCTAACCTGATCAATGAACTAAGGCTGATTAAATCACCTGCAGAACTGGCGTATGTACAGACAGCGGCTGAGCTGGCTGACAGGGCATGGATAAAAGCGAAATCGATGATTGCGCCTGGAGTTTTTGAAGCAGACATACTCGCGGCAATGCAGGGTGAAATACTGGCAGCTGACGGTGACTACCCTGCAAATGAATTCATCATCGGTTCCGGACCTGACGCCTTGTTGTGCCGTTACTTCTCAGGCCGGCGGCGGCTGTCGAATATCGATCAGCTGACGCTTGAGTTTGCAGGTGTTTTCAGGCACTACCACGCTGCAATGATGCGGACCGTTCCGGTCGGGAAAATAACGACCCAACATCGACGGATGTACTCAGTAACCCTCGATGCAATGCAGGCCTGTATGCTGGCATTGAAACCCGGGAATCGTGTTGGCGATGTATTTGATGCCTATGCCGGCGTCTGTGATGCTGCCGGAATGAGTGCCCATCGAATGAATGCAACCGGCTACAGTCAGGGTGCTACCTTTGCGCCAAACTGGATGGATTGGCCAATGTTCTATACAGGAAATCCGGTAATTATCGAACCGGGAATGGTGTTTTTTCTGCACATGATATTGATGGACAGCGAAACCGGAAACGCTATGTGTCCAGGCTGGACCGTCAAAGTCACAGATACAGGCAGCGAGCCGCTTTCCAGGCAAAGCCTGGATTTGTTTTTTGTTGGGT
>JAHEKD010000117.1 GCA_024638545.1 Gammaproteobacteria bacterium | reverse complement strand
CAACACTTTCCAGTAACTGTATTCCTGCTATGGCGGTGCCTCCCGTTGCTATTAAATCATCGACCAGCAAAACTCTCTCGCCGGGTTCAACCATGTCATTGTGAATTTCCACACAGTCACTGCCATATTCAAGCTCGTATTCCCGGGAGACCGTTTTCCAGGGAAGTTTACCCTTTTTACGAATGGGGATAAAGCCGACAGAGAGTTGATGTGCAACAGCACCACCGAGAATAAAACCCCGTGCCTCTAATCCGGCAACCTTGTTAATGTTCTGTCCGGCATAGGGCTGTACCAGCTCGTCAACGGCCTGCCTGAAGCCTCGAGCGTTGGTAAGTAGTGTTGTGATATCGCGAAATATTATTCCGGGCTCGGGATAGTCCGGGATATCACGGATTAGCGATTTCAGATCCATCAGGCATCCTCAATTTTATTTTCCGTTTCTGATAAATCATCCAGCAGCTTGTCCGGATTGCTCAATGTCTGGTCCCAGTATTCGAACAGCCTGTGCTGGGCAATATCCAGCAGCGTGTCCTGCGGATAGATACCGTCAACCATTTCGCCGGCTGCAACGCCGGTTGCGATTTCCAGTGCCTGGTGAATCGTTGAGACAGCATGAATTCTGAATTGACCCTGCCTGCAGGCTTCCACTACATCCGCTCGAAGCATTAGATCCGCTGCATTTGATTCGGGAATAATGACCGCCTGCTTACCACTGAGACCCGCAAAATTACAGGCATCAAAAAATCCCTCGACTTTTTCATTCACGCCGCCAATTGCCTCGATGTGGCCGTGTTGATCAATCGCACCTGTCATCGCGATCGACTGTTTAATGGGTACATTGGTTAATGCACTGATCAGGCAGACCGTTTCCGCTCCGGATGCTGAGTCACCGTCAATACCGCCGTAGCTTTGCTCAAATGCAATTGAGGCACTAAATGACATGGGATGAACGGGTTTCAGCAGGTGGCGCAGCAGCCCGCCCAGGATATTAAAACCTTTGGTGTGTATGGATCCTGATAAGTTTGCGCTGCCCTCAATGTTGATTAATCCGCCGCGTCCGGGTGCAATCGTTGAGGTAATTCGGGCCGGAAATCCGTAGATGATGGGTCCTGAGTGGATGACGGCAAGGCCGTTAATCTGTCCTATCACTTCGCCCCGCGTCTGAATTAATATGGTGCCGTTATTAACCAATTCCTGAAAATTTCGAGAGGGCAGGCTGGCCCGTTGCTTGGTTCGGCGGATCGCGTCAAGCACATGTTCACGCTGCACAAGTTCATGGTCAGATTTACCGCCTAAAAAAGCAGCTTCCCGCATGATATCGGCAATGCGTACGAATTTTGCTGTCAGTTTATTTGCTCGCGAGACGATCCGGGCACCGTGTTCAATAATGGCTGCGACCGCCTGCCTGCTGAAATGTGGCAGCTGTTCATCCCTTATGATCCTGCTGATGACCGAGATATACTGGCCGATACTCTTGTTATTGCGGCTAATATCGTCATCAAAATCTGCCAGCACTTTAAATAATTCGGAAAAATCAGGATCCAGTCTGTCCAGTTCATAATAGATCATGTGATTACCCATCAGAATCACCCTGACCCTGATTTTTATGGGTTCAGGTTTCAAGACCGTAACTGAACCCAGCCAGCCGATTTCTGATGGCACTATTTCAAGATACCCGGTGCGCAGGGTGCGTGTCAATGCTCTCCATGCACCGGGCTCAGTTAACACGTCCTTCGCCTCCAGAACCAGGTAGCCGCCGTCTGCACGTAATAGTGAACCTGCATGAATGCCGCCGAAGTCGATATGCGTCGGTCCCTGTGCACCCCATTCGGGTTCAACCGTTCCGAGCAGATTGACTAGATTTGGCGTATTTTCAACAATAATCGGTACACTGTTATCATCGGTGTGTTCCAGCAGCACATTGACATCGTACAAACTCACAGGATCTTGCTCCCTCTTGCCACCTGATATGAGTGTATTGATGACATGATCAATCATTTCATTGACGAATGTATTGACGCTTTCAAAGGGAAAATTATTTTTGATTTTATCGCCTAGTTGTGCAAGTAAATCCCGCGTTTCATTTTCATTGACCTCAACAGCCTGGCGCGTTGCTTTTTCAAGAATGGTGTTGATATCACGACTGATTGCCTGCAGTCGTTTTTGAAATTCAGGATACTGTTCGTCAAAATCCTTTTTTCTTTTCTCTGAAACTTTTCCCTGTAAAACCAGTTGATTAAACTGCTCGGGCGCGACCGGCTCTTTATCCACAATCGGAAAGATAGTGGTTTGCATCATCTGTCCGGTCTGAATGCTGACCAGTGCCATGGCTGATTTTTTCAGATCCGCTTCCAGTGGCGCTTTGAGTTTTTGTATCTCTTCCTGCGCCGCTGTCTGGATCGCCGTCCGCCGTGCCAGCAGGTAGTCTGCATTGAGGGCTTCATTTAAATCGTCTTTTATGTAGGTGGCAAATTCCTTTATTTGATTGCGAAATTTGCAGGCCGTACCCGCATTCAGGGTAATCAATCTCGGGCGCTCGGGACGCCCAAAATTATGCACATAACAACGATCGTATTTATTTACCTGTACCGGCTCATAATCTTCGAGTAGCTGCCTGATCATTGATTTACGCCCGGTTCCACTTTTACCACGAACATAAACGTTCTGGTCGGGTGCAAAACACTCGATGCCGAAAAGCAGTGCGTCCAGTGCAGTCTGCTGCCCGTGAAATTCTTTCGAATGCGGGATGTCCTCAGTTGAATCAAAATTGAGTTCATCCTGAGGACATTGCCATCTAAGTTGATCAACAGGCACAATAGTTGAAGAAATTTCCTGGCTCACAAATGTTTCCTGTATAGTTAATTTCCTGGAAATAGTAGCATAAATGCATGTTTAAAATTATTGCCGATGAAGCGATACCGTGGCTTGATGAGCTGTTTGCGGAGCAGGGTGAAATTCATCGCTATAGCGGCCGTGATTTGGATCCGAACCTGCTTGAGGATGCAGATTTATTGTTGATACGATCGACGGTTAAGATCGACAGAAACTTGCTTGAGAATTCAGCAGTGAAGCTGGTAGCATCAGCGACTGTGGGTTGTGACCATGTGGATAAAACTGCACTGGATGAGTTAGGTATTGATTTCGTCCATGCGCCGGGATGCAACGCAAATGCGGTTGCTGAATATGTCATATCGGCCATTGCCTGGCATGCAAGGCAGGAGAAAATTGATCTAGGCGGTAAACTGACAGCAGCGATCATCGGCTGTGGACGGATCGGCCGGCAGGTGAAACATAAGCTTGAATTGCTGGGATTCAATATTATTGTCAATGATCCGCCTGTCGCTTTAAGCAACCCGGCGGTCGATCCCCCGTGGACGTTCGCCAGCCTTGATGAGGCCTTAAACGCTGATGTCATTTGCCTGCACACGCCGTTAACTCACGGTGGCGATTTTCCCACTCACCACCTGCTTGATCATGACCGCCTGGAGCGTATAAAAGACAGTGCAGTGTTGATTAATGCCGCGCGCGGCGGCGTGATTGACAACCGGGCGCTGTCGAGCCTCCTCGATGACAAAACCGAATTAAATGTTGTGCTCGACGTCTGGGAGAATGAGCCCGATATTGATTGGGATTTATTATCAAAAGTAAAAATAGGTACGCCTCATGTAGCCGGCCACAGTTGGCGCGGAAAGGTGATGGGTACGGTGATGATTTATCAGTATGCGTGTAAGGTTTTTGGCTGGAAAGAGCAGGCGATTGACGAGCAGGCATTCAGAGTTCCCTTGCCGCATTATAAATGCCCGCATGATGTACAGCTCTATGACCTGGTGTCGAAATGCTATGATATTGAGGCAGAAACGGCACAACTGCGACGCAGAACAGCGGCAAAGTCAGCAACTGATGCGGCTTGGGAATTTGATAATTTCAGAAAAAAATACTACCGGCGACCTGAATTTTCTGATTTAACTTGTGAAGTTAAAACCTCAATTTCTGATCACGCTAAGTCATTGGGGTTTAATGTGATTGACCAGAGTCTCAAATTTTAACGGCAGTATTTATAAACGGCATCACAAATTTCATAAAAGGATTATTGCAAGATTGCAGAACTTAAATGTATCTCTGCCGGTAAAATTGAACGACTATAATCGCCAGCAATACCAGTGCGGCGCCCGTAAGCTGACTAAAGGTAAGACTTTCATTCAAAAAAGCAAAAGCAAGTCCGATTGTGAACAGGGGTTCCAGATTTAATATCATGGCGGTATTGACAGCGCCAATTAGACTGATGCCCTTAAACATCCAGAAAAATGCAGTCGCAAAACTAAAGGATGCAAAAAAAACAAAACTCAGGTTTGAGACGATGAGTTTTCCGGGATTAAATGAGTGGGTAAAAACAACATAGGCCGTCATGATGATCAATCCAGTTAAAGCCAGATGAAACGTGAGTAAAAACGGGGCGATACCTTTTAACTTGTTTTCACTGATCAGGTACGAAGCCGACATGCCTAACGATGCCGTGATGGCCAGGCCTAAACCGACAGGGTTAGCCGAACCGGTTTCAATTTTTAATGCCAGAATCATGCCGATAAATGCCAGCATAAAGCAGCTGATTTCGACTGCCGCAGGTTTTTGTCTGGCAATTATCTTCTCACCTGCCAGCGTGATGATCGGATAAGTGTAAAAAATGACGATTGCCAGGCTTACCGGCAGATAAAACATGGATGCCAGTAATGAGCCTGAACCGAGTGTATAAAATGCGCCGGCAAGGTAAACATAGTGCCGCCTGGTTCCGGGCAGGCGAATTGGCCTGGCTGTTGCGCTCACCATCAGCAGATAGAGCAAACAAAAAAGTAAAAACCTGAACAAGACCAGGGTTTGCGGATTTGCACCGCCATCATAGGCGAGGCGGGAAAAAATGCTGGACAGGCTGATGAGCAAAGCCGTTAGTGTAACAATCACCAGGCCCGACCTGCTCATGGTCTCGCTCCGGGCGGCTGTCTGTATTGATTAGGGAGACCGGCGATAGTTGAAATCAGAGCAATCTGGCTCTTTCTCTCAGTACAAATTTCTGGATTTTTCCAGTCGCTGTCTTCGGCAACTCGCCAAAGACAACTTTTTTCGGTGTTTTAAATCCCGCAAGCTGAGTCCGGCTAAATTTTATGATTTCCTGTTCAGTAATGTCGGCATCCGGTTTTAACTCCACAAACGCACAAGGTACTTCCTGCCATTTCTTATCAGGCATGGCAACAATTGAGACCAGGCTCACTGCCGGATGTTTACTGATGACGTTTTCAACTTCCACCGAAGAGACGTTTTCACCGCCGGAAATAATAATATCTTTGGCGCGATCTTTCAGCTGTATATGGCCATCGGCATGAGTCACGCCTAAATCTTCGGAGTGATACCAGCCGTTCGCAAACGCATGCGCCGTTGCTTCGGGATTTTTCAGGTAGCCTTTCATGATCGTATTTCCACGCAGCATAATTTCTCCCATGGAATCTCCGTCGAAGGGCAGCGCAGACATGTCATCAGGATTAATGACAGCAACTTCTTCCATCATAGGATAAGCAATACCCTGGCGCGCTTTTAATTCGGCCTGCTCCTCGATTGGCAGGTCTCGCCAATCGTCTTTTGTTTTGCAAAATACGGTATGACCATAAGTTTCAGTCAGGCCATATACGTGCGTGACCTCAAAACCCATGTTGGCCATCGACTCAAGCGTTTTTGCCGGCGGCGGAGAGCCTGCGGTCATCACCTGGACCTGATGGTCGAAGCTAGCAACCTCATCTTCGCTTGCATTGGCTAGCATATTCAACACCACCGGTGCGCCGCCAAAAAATCCAACTTTATGTTGAGCGATTAACTTGAATGTCAACGCAGGTGAGAAATTGCGAATACACACAAGTGTACCGCTCAGCAGGGCAATGGTCCACGGGTAGCCCCAGCCGTTGCAGTGGAACATCGGTACAGTCTGCAAATGTGTACAAAACTGCGGCATTCCCCAGGCAACCACGCTGCCCATGCTCATCAAATAGGATCCACGGTGATGGTAGATGACGCCTTTGGGTTTGCCACTGGTTCCTGATGTATAGTTCAGCGCGATAGCCTGCCACTCGTCCTCCGGCATTTGCCAGCGTCCTGTCGTTCCGCTGTTGAGGAATTCTTCATATTCATTGTTGCCAAGTCGCTCGCCAGTGCCCCGGGCCAGTTTTGCATAGGCATCAACGACCTCGATTAAAATGATTTCATGATCAATCTGTTTAAGCACTTCTCTAACCACAGGTGAGAATTCCGTATCGGTTATCAATACCTTGCTTTCCGCCTGGTTAATGCAGTAGCTGATCGTGTTGACATCAAGCCGCGTATTCAGGGTGTTAAGCACCGCGCCGGCCATGGGAACACCGTAATGCGCCTCCATCAGTTCCGGGGTGTTGTGCAATATGACGGTGACCGTATCACCGTAGCCCACGCCTTTTTGCTGCAGGGCATCGGCCATTTTCTGTGTGCGAGTAAAAAACTCCGACCAGCTGACTTCTCTATCGTTATAAATGACCGCTGTTCGCTGTGGATGCAGTTTTGCGGCTCTTGATAAAAAGCTTAATGGCGTTAAAGGAATATAGTTGGCTGAACATTTTCTCAAGTGCGCTGCATCATACATCTTGCTGTGTGGCATTTTTCCTTCCTTATCGATTTAATCTATATTGAATTTACCGGGTTAGTTACTGAAGACTTCATGGTAGATCGACTATACCTGATCAATACCGGTGTTAAAGCGTTTTAGGGCACGCATTACCTGGTTTGGTTTTTCTATTGTCATCATGTGTCCGCATGCATCAATGATTTCCAGCTGTGAGTTTTTTACTTTATCTCTCCAGGTGGTCAGACCACGAGCGGGCGTCATTTTATCTTCACTGCCGGCGATGAATAATACAGGGCAGTCAATTTCGCCTGCCAGATTATCCGGCGGTGTGTATGAATTACAGGCTGTAAAATCACTAAACAATGCACCATCCCTGGACTGCTCCATCAGCCGCATACCGCACTGCGTCATCCATAATCCCGGTGACTGAGCTGCACCAATTTTCGAATTTGGTGCATAGCCAAAATCCACGATCATTTCAAAGGCCCGATGGTCATTCGCCTGTGACAAGTCAAGCAGTGCATGATTCACGGGCATGGGAAGGCAGAAACCCAGTAATACAGCCCCCAGGCAATGTTTTTTATGCCTTGCCGCAAAATCATAGGCGATCAGTGCGCCCATACTGTGGCCTGCCACAATGGCT
>JAHEKD010000116.1 GCA_024638545.1 Gammaproteobacteria bacterium | reverse complement strand
AATTCTGCAAGCAGTCTTTTCCCAGACGGACTTGCTAACTCCTCAGGACAGGTTGGGAAAAACTACATGCGCCACATGACGGGCAGCGTTTATGGCGTATTCGAAAAGCCGGTACGTATGTATCGTGGTACAACAATGGCAGGTATCATTTCAGACGAAGCAGTCAATAATCCCGAACGCGGTTTTGTAGGCGGCTATGAATTGGAAACCTTAGCACTGGGTGTACCATTCATGGCCGCCTTCCTGGATCCTGGTGCATGGGGGAGAGAATTTACCAGCGCCATGGACATGTATGAAAATATGGCTGGCATGTGGATAGTCGGTGAAGACATGCCGCAGGAATCAAACCGCATCAGCCTGCATGAAAGTGAGAAGGATCAATACGGCTTACCGGTTCCGAATGTTCATTTCGATGATCATCCAAATGATATCGCTATGCGCAATCATGCTTATCAACAGGGTTCTGCACTTTACGATGCAGTTGGCGCTACACGTACGTTCCCGACACCGCCCTATCCGTCAACCCATAACCTTGGCACAAACCGCATGAGTGAGAATCCGGCCGATGGTGTGGTTAACAAATGGGGCCAGACCCACGATATACCGAATTTATTCGTGTCGGACGGCAGCCAGTTCACTACCGGGGGTGCTGAGAATCCAACGCTAACGATCGTGGCGCTCGCCTTGAGGCAGGCCGACTATATCGCTGAACAAATGTCACAAAAGGCGGTTTGAGATTACTGTTGATCGGGAAGGCCTGAGTCTTTCCCGATCAATTCGTTCAACATATCCTGGATAATGTCCAGTTGATCCGCGTTCGATAATCGGTGATCCCCGTCCTTGAGCAGGCGAAGCTGAACATCTGAACTGCGTAGCTGATTCAGGGTCCTGAGCGATGTCTCCCAAGGGACTTCCTCATCCTGCATTCCGTGTACAAATCTAACCGGACAGTCAATATTTATCTGCTTATTTAACAGACAGTTCTTACGCCCATCAACGATGGCCTTATAGGAAACCGGATAAGGTTCATCGTAGTCAGAAGGTAAATACACGACGCCCTGTGTTTGTATTTGTGCTTTTTGCTCCTCGCTAAAGTTGTTCCACATCAGGTCTTGTGTAAAGTCAGTTGCTACAGCAATACCCAGCATGCCGGAAACCTGTTCTTTCAGTTCAAGTGCGCACAGCAACATCACCCAGCCGCCCATACTCGAACCTGCTAAAATGACAGGCTGCTGATCAACCGCGTGTTTGATCACCTCGCTTGCATCAAGTGCCCAGCGGCCAATGGTGCCATCGATAAACTCACCTTCAGAGACACCATGCCCGGAATAATCAAATAACAGGCACGGGTAACCGTTTTGTCGACAAAACTCAGACAACATTGTTGCCTTAGTGCCTGTCATGTCTGATTTATAACCCGGCAAAAATACCACTACAGGACCATTTCCTTCAAAAAGCCTGTACCTGAGTTTTATTCCGGCGCTTGAAAGTACTGTTTTAATATCATTCATCTATGGGTTTTCATGTTTGAAAATATCGTTACTCATAAAGTGTTCAATTTGCAGATTTACTTTTGTTGAAAAAGTCATCTGACTGTGCGAAACGGGCAAAATTATATGGTCGCTCGCACCCTCTATTTTAGTCTCTTCGACTAATACCGTGCCATCGGCCGGTCTGTGGGAATCCAGTCCTAGCAGTCGCCCCGCACCAACATTCTTACTTCCGGCAATAATGCCCAGACGACAATAGGATCTCCACTCCTTAAGCCCCGTCACCAAAACTGAACTGGCTTGAGCTCCGAGCAATATTTTTCCCGGTAAATACCGGGCCAGGTTCTTTGCGACCATTGATCCCTTGAATGGAGTGCCCAGACAGACGACCTTCAAGGGTAGATATTCACTTTCAATCTGATCATTCAAATAAGCGTGACACACTAAGCCGCCCAAACTGTGGCAAATCATATAGGGATTCCTGATGTTGTTGCTCACCAACCAGTGATACAGCTGATCAGCGCTCTGACTGATCGTATTATTACGGCTTGAATACGTGAATTGATAACATTGATAACCCCTGCGGGTAAAATAGCCTTGCATCCATGCAAACACCCAGCTCGACAATAGCAGCCCATGAATAAAAACAAGCTTTTTCAGTGTATTTACTTCAACATGGCCGTGAGGTTTCATCAGGGAAGCGCCGGCAATGGCCAGTTAACGTTTCTCCTGCCTGAAAAAAATGCCGGCCCGAAAATCGGGCCGGCATTGAGGTGTCAATAAACCGTGTTACTGTGATGCAGTCGTAATCTCTACACGACGATTCATTTCACGGCCTTCTTCGGTGTCATTGCTGGCGACAGGGTCGCTTTCACCATGACCGACAGTATTTACATCAGTTATACCCTGTGTACCCAGGAAGTCAGCAACCGACTTTGCTCGTCTTTCTGATAGGTCCATATTGTAACTGTCAGTTCCGATTGAGCAAGTATGACCATGGGCAGTCAGGCTTTTTCCAGCCAGGCTGGGCGCTACTCCTGACAGGTAATCTTGAGCTGCTCTGGTTAGTTCTGCAGAATCAAAGGCGAAATTCGTTGCATCAAGCGCAGCGAATATTTCACATCCGCGATTGTCAACCTGCGCACCGGCTGGTGTATTTGGACATTCATCCATACTGTTTAACACACCGTCCCCGTCATCATCCCCGTCTACTGGCGCGGCTGTCATTTGTTTGGCACTCATACAGCCGCCCAATGCAAACGCCAAGGCTGAGATGGCAGCAAGATTTCTTAATGTTTTTAAATCCATGATTTGGTATTCCTCTAGCAAATTAAATGTTTAACTGTCCACTTCTAATACAGCTTACATTATATGCATACTGGATTTATATTCAATTGAGAATATTAGTATTCAGACTAATTTTTAGGTCTGCAAGTCAAATGCTGGCGGTTATATCGGCTTTGTGCGCAGGCAATTTGAATAAATATGAAAGAGTTTGCCATAAACAATTAGCTGATTCGCAGCATTCATCGATGATATTTCGCAGCATTCATCGATGATATTAAGAATATTTATTTGTCCACAGCACATACAAGTTCGTTGATAATATTGTCAGAACGAGGCATAAATCGCTCAAGGATTTGAACCTTATTGATCTGTGATTTTTTGGGCTGCAGCAGCTGTCTGCTCATTAACAGACTCTGATAGGACATTTTGGCAATAATTTTCAGGCTTGCAGAATTAATATCATCCACGCCGCCAAAAGGTGCGGCAAAGCACCCAGTATAAGATAAATTACTGATATTCGTTATATTTTCATGGCCAAGACTGATTTCCAGCGTCTGCAACGGCTCGATCAGTGATGAGAGGACATAATGGTTCTGAGTGTGGTTGCCGTAGCTCACAAGCGGGCAATCTGTTAGCTGATTGATTGATAAATAGGGATACTCACCGTAAATATCAATTATCCGTTGAGCTAAATAATTGTCCAGCGCCCTGTCCAGATCGGCACTATCGTTGGCACGATTTTTAGTGTAACGATAAAAACGCCCCTGTGTGTAAGCCATATCATAGGTTTTTAGAAACTCGTCTACTTTTTGGTAATGGATCAGATAGCGAACCTTGTCACGCCAGTTCCAGCGTTGTTCAAAGGTAATGGGGTTCAAAAAAATAGTACACGGATAGTTAAGCGATTCCATTACTGGCAGTGCGTTTTCAATAACATTTTTATATCCATCGTCAAAAGTGATACAGGCAAGGCCAGCTTTGGAACGGGCATTAGAAAATTCATCCAGTGAAACAAATTCAAAGAAGTTTGAAAGATCCCGTAAGTGTCCTTTGAACTGGTGAACTGTCACATTATGCAAGGTATTGCCCAATGCCGATGGTGCTGTTTCCATCACTGAGTGGTACAGGAGTATCACACCCCGGTCAGCCGCTATTTTCTGCAACTTCTGATCTGCTCGACTGGACATATTTTTGATGACTTCAACATTTGAATATGTAATATACACAGATATTCAAAAGGGAGACAGCTCACTTGGCGCTCAGATTGGGGATAGATACTGGCGGCACCTTTACAGATGCCGTTCTGCTTGATACAGAAAAAGGCATTTTAGCGACAAATAAGTCACTTACGACTTATCAGGATTTGTTTATCGGCATTAACAATGCCGTTGATGGTTTACTCGAAAGTCTGGGACAGCAACAAAGCGAAATTACGATGGTGGGCTTGTCTACAACGCTGGCCACCAACGCTATGGTGGAAAACCATGGACGCAGCGCCTGCCTTGTACATATTGGCCAGCCTGAACACGTTATATATCATCCCACGCTCAAGCAGGCGATAGGTGAAGACAGCACAATAATCATTAACGGTGGACACAAAGCTTCCGGCGAGGAGAAACAAAAACTTGAGCTTGAAGGACTTGAAAATGAAATTAGAAAACTAAAAAACCCCGTGTCCGGCTTCGCTGTTGCAGCTTATTTCTCGGTTCGAAATCCCGAGCATGAACTTGCCGCAAAGCAGCTAATTGCCAAGCTCACCGGTTTACCGGTCACGTGTTCTCATGAACTGACCTCTAAACTTGACTCACCCAAACGCGCGCTAACCTGCCTTTTCAATGCAAGGCTGATTCCATTATTGACATCTTTGATAAACTCGATCGATAAACTATTAATTAATCATACGATTAATGCACCGGTCATGGTTGTACAGGGTGATGGATCATTGGTTTATGCCAGGCAAGCCTTGCATAAACCGGTTGAAACTATCTTATCCGGACCTGCGGCAAGCTTGCACGGCGCGCGTTATTTATCAAGTATTGAGAATGCTATTGTTTCGGATATAGGCGGCACCACTACCGATGTTGCCATGCTGGAGCATAGTGCGCCAACAATTGACCGCGGCGGTGCAACGGTAGGCGGATGGCAGACCATGGTTGAAGCCGTTAGCGTCAATACGCGCGGACTGGGTGGTGACAGCGAAGTTCTTCTCAAACTTGGTAAACCACTTCTGTCTACCGAGAGAGCCATTCCTGTATGCCAGTTGGCGGCACAGTATCCGGAGATTTCAGAACTGTTATTCGCACAGCTTGAAAATGATGCGCGAGAGACTGATGCGCGATTTGCAGTCAAAATTCTTGATGTCAGCGGAAACGAGGTTTTTCGATCTGGGAGTGAACAGCGAATCTACGAAATACTATCGAGTGGTCCAAAAGACCTGAACACCTTATACGAATCACCTGCTTTTGAACGCGCGCTTATGCGGTTACGCAAACGTGGTATTGTCAACGTTTCCGCCTTCACACCTTCTGATGCTTTGCATGTATTAGGCCTGTTTACAAAGTGGAACCCAAAGGATTCGTACAATGCAGCCGAACTCATGTGTCGCCTGGTTGAACGGCAGAGTAATAAGCAAATCAATACCAGCCGGTTCGCTCAAACCATCATTAATCTGGTGGTTGAAAAAAGCTGTCGGATACTTCTGGAAACTGCGGTCATGCATTCCTATCAGCATATCGGGAGCGGCATCCAGATGAACCCGGATGTTTTAAGTGAGATACTGCTTGAACAACCTGATAATCTCTTTTTTGATTCGCGCATTAAATTTAAACAGCCGATCGTGGCGATTGGTGCCCCGGCAGCCATGTTTTATCCCCAGGTTGCAGAACGGTTCTCCACCGAGTGTATTGTCCCTGAACATGCAGATGTCTGTAACGCTGTGGGCGCTGCAACAAGCAGGGTGTTGCAGAAAGTCCATGGCCTGATTACGTCCCCCAGCGAAGGGCTCTATCGTGTACACTCAAGCGGTAAAATCAGGGACTTCAAAGATTTATCGAGTGCTTTGGAGTTTGGCAAATCTTTTTGTGAATCCCAGGCTAAATCCAATGCCGTTGATGCGGGTGGCGAATCAATTACAACAAAAGTTTCCCATCAGGAAATTTTCGTCAATGGACCGGGCGATCATCGCTTATTCATAGAATCGAAAATAGTCGCCAGGGCTGAAGGTGAGCCTTCAGGCATCAGATTTCAAAAAACATAAACACTGTATGTATCATCAGAATTCGGTTAATCTTAGTCAATGAGTCAATTTTCATGTCAACATTGCAGCTTGGTTCGGCTTTATCTAACACACGGTTTTATGCTGTCAATAGACGCTGGAACAAATGGGTAATTCACCGACCAATATAGGATTTTTACTGCTACCGGAATATTCCATGATTGCTTTTACATCTGGAATAGAACCACTTCGAATGGCGAACCGGCTCTCTGGCAAAAAACTTTATCACTGGAGTATAATTACGTCTACAGGAGAGCCTGTCGAATCCAGCAGCGGGCTCACTGTGCTGGCTGACAAAGCATTACACAATGCCTTGCCGCTTGACATGATTTTTGTATGTGGAGGCGTCAACATTCAAAATCATGTTGAAAAAAGCACACAATTCTGGCTAAAAAAACTTGAAAAATTACAGATAAGCATGGGTGCCATTTGCACCGGTACCTATCTTCTGGCCAAGGCTGGTTTGCTCGACAATCACCGGTGTACCATTCACTGGGAAAACATGGCCAGTTTGCGTGAGGAATTCCCAAATGTTATTGTTTCCTCGGAATTATTTGAGATTGATAACAATCGCTATACCTGTGCAGGCGGAACTGCAACCCTGGATTTGATGTTGAACATTATCAAAAAGCAGCATAACCCGGATTTAGCCGCGGCTATATCGGAAGAATTCATCCTTGAACGCATTCGTAATCAAAACGACAGACAGCGCATACCCCTGAAACAATATCTTGGCACTGGCCAGCCAAAACTTATTGAAGCTGTCACGCTGATGGAATCAAATATAGAGGAACCTATCAGCCTGGATGAACTGGCATACCATGTAGGTTTATCGAGAAGGCAATTGGAAAGATTGTTTCAAAAATACCTAAAATGTGTGCCGACGCGTTATTATCTCGAACTTCGATTAAAGCGCGCCAGAGAGCTCTTGTTACAAACCAGCAAATCTATTGTCGATGTTGCTTTTGCCTGCGGGTTTGTTTCAGCGCCCCATTTCAGCAAATGCTATCGCGATATGTTTGGCAGCGCGCCGCGCGACGAACGCCGCACGAAAAAAAACAGCAGCAACAATGTTCTCAACCCCGATTCAAAAATCAACTGAGGCAACACTTAACGTCGTAATTGTCGCACTGTCTGGAAAGTCCGTAGCTTTTGACACTGCTTCACAATTATCACGGGAGTCACTTAATATCAGACTGACTTTACATGCAGCGAATCAATTAATCAGGACCTTATTTGTAAAAACTT
>JAHEKD010000115.1 GCA_024638545.1 Gammaproteobacteria bacterium | reverse complement strand
TGAAACGGGCAGCTCTCAGTGAAGGGGCACCTTTGAATGATCCCAGTGAATACGTAAAAAGGGTAAACACTTTATTGAGTAAAAACCTGGCTTGATGATTGCAAATCCAGTCCCGATTCCAGATCCAGGCGTCCCGGACGGTGGGTGTCCATAGCAAAATACTGCTTGTTTTTGCATGTTTATTTGCAGCCAGCAGTATTATTCTCGCCAGTGTAGGCGCCCATATCGCGACCGATTTCCTCCACGAAGGCCAGTTAACGGACACCTTTAACAAAGCTGTTGACTATAGTTATTATAACGCGCTGACTGTTCTGGGAATTGCTATTCTTGGAGAGGTTTGTAGAAACGCCAATATCAATAACCGTTTTCATTGGGCGGGCTACACCATTGCTGCGGGTGGTTTTATATTTCAAACCAGCCTGTTTTTGTACACCCTGGCTGGGATCAAGTGGATGACCAGTTTAACGCCAGCTGGCGGCATGTTGATGATTCTGGGCTGGTTACTGCTTGCTGTATTATCGCTGTCATTTTCAAAAGGCGACCCTGGCTGATTCACCCTGATTGTTTTGCTGCCGCTTAAACTGCAAACTGCACCGGGGCTCGATCATTCAGATCAACCCGACAAAATCGGGTTGATTATTCATTGATTAATTTAGCTGAACCCAGCGTACAGGCAGTACTGTTTGATAGCCTGCCGTACGGCGTGCGATTTTTAATGGCAGACCACTCATTATTACAACTTTAGCAAAAGCCGGTTCAAAATCTTGGACAATCACAATACCATGGCATGAGTACTGTTGTTTTATTACGGTAGCTTTACAACGTTTCAGATAATCTGCGGAAATGCGGGCTAGAATCAATTTATCCAATGCACTATAGCCGTGAGGCCAGAGCTAGATATGTACAACATTGTTTTTGTAGTAATGGGATTCACGTGCGTCAGTCACCCAGTCAAGCTCTTTATCGCCGTCTTTAATTCTGTTTCCATCCTTATCGACGCAGCGCTGACCATAGACCACCGCTTCATAAAGCTGGCCGTGTGATCCTACATAGGTATGTTCAAATAAAATACTTCGCGTCACCCGCGCACCGTTTTGCAAATAGCAGCCGTGACCAATCCAGGTCGGGCCGATTATTTCACAACCATCCTCAATTTTCGAACTGGCGCCGATATAAACCGGGCCTTCAATACGCACCCTATCCAGGTCTACGCTGACATTCATACCCGTCCAGATACCGGATTTTATTTGCTTGCCCGGCATCTGGATGTCTTTTAGCTGGCCGAGCATCATCTGCTGCGTCGCTTCCCAGTAGTCGTTGAGTCTGCCAATATCAATCCAGGTAAACGGTTGATTAATCGCATAAAAAGGCAGCTTCCTCTCCAGGATATCCAGAAACAGCTGGCTGCCAAAATCATATTCCTGATTTTCGGGAATTAAATCGATGATCTCCGGTTCAAAAATATAGATGCCCGTGTTGACAAGATTTGATTTGGCCTTGTCTTTGGACGGTTTCTCCTGAAAAGAAGTGATTCGCCCATCATCACTGCAAACCACTACTCCGTAATTACATACCTGGTCATGGGGAACCTCTTTAACGACGATACTCGCACTGGCACCCGTTTGCCAATGCTTTCTGACTGCAGCTGTGATATCTAGGTCGATCAGTGCGTCACCACAAATGACTAGAAATGTATCATCAAAGAACTGGCTGAACTGCTGTATCTTTTTTACACCCCCGGCAGAGCCGATGGGTTGTGAGATAATTTTCTTCTCTTCGATATGTCCTTCGAAGGAATAACCTATATCCACGCCCCATCGCCGGCCATCACCAAAATAATGCTCTATTCTCATGGGCAGGTGGCTGACATTAACCATAATTTTATTAAAACCATGCTTCGAAAGTTCCTCTATGAGATACTCCATTACAGGTTTGCCAAGTATGGGTATCATCGGCTTTGGCAACTCATACGTTAATGGTCGCATTCGTGTGCCCTTTCCGGCTGCTAGTATCATCGCTTTCATAAACGCGGGTCCCTATACAATTATATTTCCGGCATAGTATACCACCAGCTGCCGGCTACTTGATTGTTACAAAGTTACGCAGCTTTCGAGGTGCGCTTGTTAAACACAAGCGCATCATTTTCCAACTCAACACTAATGGTGTCATCTGCCATAAAATGGCCGGAAAGAATCTCTTTGGACAAAGGATTCTCAAGGTAAACCTGTATGGCTCTTTTCAATGGCCGCGCGCCGTAAACCGGATCAAATCCGACATTTGCAACTTTGTCCAGCACGGCATCTGAAATTTCAATGCTCAAATCACGGCTTGCCAGACGTTCTCTCAGACCGTTTATCTGGATGTCGGCGATTTTTCTGACCTGCTCACGGGACAGAGGATGAAAGACAACCAAATCATCGATACGATTGATGAATTCGGGCTTGAAGTGGGTTTTAACAATTTCCATAACAGCGCGTTTCATGGCGTCATAACCCTCACCGCTTTTTTCCTGGATATCCGTAGAACCCAGATTCGACGTCATAATGACGACCGTATTTTTAAAATCCACCGTTCTGCCGTGACCATCTGTAAGACGACCGTCATCCAGAACCTGAAGTAAGATATTAAATACATCTGCATGTGCCTTTTCGATTTCATCCAGCAGGATGACTGAATAAGGCCGGCGGCGGATGGCCTCGGTCAAATAACCACCTTCCTCATAGCCCACGTATCCGGGAGGCGCGCCAATAAGTCTGGCAACAGAGTGTTTTTCCATAAACTCTGACATATCGATGCGCACCAGCGACTCGTCGGTATCAAATAAAAATTCTGCCAGCGCTTTGGATAATTCTGTTTTACCAACTCCGGTTGGCCCCAGAAACAAGAACGATCCGTAGGGGCGCCTGGGATCAGAAAGTCCGGCACGCGAACGCCTGATCGCATCCGATACGGCTTTAATTGCCTCACTCTGGCCAATCACTCTTTTTTGAATCTGCTGCTCCATTTGCAACAGCTTGTCGCGCTCGCCTTCCATCATTTTTGAAACGGGTATACCCGTCCACTTGGAAACCACTTCAGCTATTTCATCTTCAGTGACTTTATTGCGCAGTAAGCGCGTTTCCTGCTGTTGAGCATCATCAGCAGCCGCCAGCTGTTTTTCAAGCTCAGGTATGCGTCCATACTGTAATTCGGACATGCGCGCAAGATCTCCGGCGCGTCTGGCCGTTTCCATGTCCATACGCGCACGGTCAAGCTCTTCCTTGATATGCTGAGAACCCTGAACTGCAGCCTTCTCAGCTTTCCAGATCTCATCGAGCTCATTATATTCACGTTCCAGCACTTCTATTTCGGACTCAAGCATACTCAATCGCTTTTTGGAAGCATCATCTGATTCCTTTTTGAGCGCTTCGCGCTCAATTTTGAGTTGAATCAGTTTTCGATCCAGCTTATCCATTGACTCTGGCTTGGAATCTATTTCCATGCGGATCCGGCTCGCCGCCTCATCCATGAGATCAATCGCTTTGTCGGGTAAATTTCGATCTGTGATATAGCGATGCGATAAGGTCGTGGCTGCCACAATCGCCGGATCCGTGATCTCTACACCATGGTGGACTTCGTACTTCTCATTCAGGCCGCGTAAAATTGCAATAGTATCTTCCACTGACGGTTCTTCAACCAGTACTTTTTGAAATCGCCTTTCCAGGGCGGCATCTTTTTCAACATACTGACGGTATTCATCTAAAGTGGTTGCGCCGATACAGTGCAGTTCACCACGCGCAAGTGCAGGTTTAAGCATGTTTCCTGCATCCATTGCACCTTCAGCTTTCCCAGCCCCAACCAAATTATGCATTTCATCTATAAACAGGATAATCTGACCTTCCTGCTTGCGTAAATCGTTAATTACCGCTTTTAGACGTTCTTCAAAATCACCTCTGAATTTCGCACCTGCCAGCAATGAGCCCAGGTCTAATGACAGCACGCGCTTGTTTTTCACACCTTCCGGCACCTCGCCGTTTACAATACGCTGCGCCAGTCCCTCAACGATCGCCGTTTTGCCTACACCGGGTTCGCCAATCAGGACCGGGTTGTTTTTAGTCCGTCGCTGTAATACCTGAATAGCTCGCCTGATCTCGTCATCGCGCCCGATAATCGGATCGACTTTTCCCTGCTCGGCGCGCTCGGTCATATCGATGGTGTATTTTTCAAGTGCCTGGCGCTGTTCCTCGGCATTAGGATCATTAACATTTTCACCGCCACGCAGATCATCAATGGTTTTTTCAATCGCCTGCTGATTAGCCCCGCACTCTTTGAGAATTTTTGTGACCTGGCCATTATCTTCCAGGATCGCAAGTAGGAATAATTCGCTGGAAATAAATTTATCGTCGCGCTTTTGCGCAAGTTTGTCGGTTAAATTCAACAGCCTGTTCAAGTCATTGGAGACATGAACTTCACCAGCCTGTCCCTGGACCTGTGGTAAACGGTCGAGTGCATCGCCAAGTTGCGATCGCAGCAAATTAACGTTGACACCGGATTGAGTCAGTATATGCCTGACCGTTCCGCCCTGCTGATCCAGCAACGCAACTAGAAGGTGAAGTGGCTCAATAAATTGATGATCACGACCAACCGCAAGACTCTGGGCATCACTGATTGCCAGCTGAAATTTAGAAGTTAATTTGTCCATTCTCATATCAATCGCTCTAAATAGTTATATTTAGGTAATTTATGGGGGTGAAGTTGTCTAAATCAACAGGCTATTTCAAACAATCTCATCAAACCCGGCCGCTGAGAATCAGGCGTCTATTTGAACCTCCCCGGATAAATACCTGGCGAATGTATCAAAAAATTCTGCCGCTAATTTTCGTGTGGTACCGACAAACAGTCTGGAGCCGATTTGTGCCAGTTTTCCACTGGCCTGAATTCCCGCCTCGTAGCTGATGTTTGTGTGGTTATCTTCAATCGCCAACAGTTGAACATCCGCCTGGCCTTTTGCGAAACCAACGACACCTCCTTTACCGCCGCCGGAGAGGGTATACTTGTGCGGCGGCTCGAGGTTGCTCAATAGAATTTCAACATCAAACTTGGCTTTCACCGGCCCTATCTTACTGGTAACTTTTGCCGTAAATTCAGTATCTGTGATTTTTTCGATAAATTCACAGCCCGTGATACAGAGTTTCAGAACTTCTGGATCATTCAGGGCTTTCCAGACTGTTTCCACATCAGCCGGTACGTTATGCTCTCCATTAATTTGCATATTTTTCTCCTAATTCTTAATAATTGAACTTAGACCTCAATACTTCCAGGGTAAATGCATCATCAACATCCAACACTATACCTACGTTTCCGACATCGAGACGGTTCACCTGCTCCGGATAAGCTTTCAACAAGCATTTCGCACCCCGATCTCCTTTTAATTTAATCAGCTCGTCGAAGAAATTTTTCGGCCAAAGCAGCGGATTTCCTTGCTGGCCTAGACATGTGGGTACAATGATGTTGCGGCTGATTTCATAGGCAGTAATTATTTTATTGATTATACTTGCTGAAATAAACGGCATATCTCCCAGGCAAATGATCACAGCATCAACATGCTTACCCAGTTTCTCAATACCGCTCTTAATTGATGAACTTAATCCATCAGCATAAGCTTCATTATCAACAATTTTCACATCGAAAGCCGATATCGATTCGATAACCTGCGCAGACTGGTAACCTGTAATAACAATCGTTTCGTCGATCGCCGAGCATTGAATGGCATGTAAAACGTGTTGCAGCAATGTCTTGCCATTCAGGGTTGCCAGTAATTTATTCTCTTTTACCATTCGACTGGACTGACCCGCAGCCAGAACGCATGCAGCCACGCATAATTGATGCTCACTCATTTTTACGTAATTGTTGAACTAATTCAGCAGCAATCGATACTGCGATCTCCACCGGATTACTGGCATTGATATCAATGCCTATCGGCGCATGAATCCTGGAAAGCTGCTTTTCATCGAAGCCATGCCCGGTGAGCCGTTCCAGCCGTCTCGCATGGGTTTTACGGCTACCCAACGCGCCAATATAAAATGCATCGGAGTGAAGCGCAGCGATGAGTGCATGATCGTCAAACTTGGGATCGTGTGTCAGTGCAATAACTGCAGTTCTATGATTCAGATTTAACTTGGGAAACACCTCCTGAGGCCAGTTTGTAATTATTTCAACATCAGGGAATCGCGCTTTCGTCGCAAATGCAGTACGAGGATCAACCACGGACACTTTAAAACCCAGAGGGGTTAAGATGGGAACAAGTTGCTGCGTAATGTGAACGGCTCCGATGATGTAGCCGGTTAGCTGTGGATTAAAAGGTTGAATAAAGTATCGATTGTGATTTTTTTCCAGCACGATTGCGCGGTCTTGTCGTAATGATTTATTTAGAACTTCTGCCACACCCTGATCATGCAGCTTGCAGCAATGGATTTGACTGGCGAGAAGCACTTCATAGTGTGTCTTTTTACCCAGCTCGACAATAACAATTGCAGATTCGTTCTCAGCCTTAAGCTCGATCAGTGCTGACAGCTGTTCAGCCTGCTGCCCCGTAATTGCCTGCAGGTAAACTTCAATCGTTCCGCCACACGCCAGCCCCACTTCCCATGCCCGCTCAGAGCTGACACCAAACTCAAGCAACTGGTTCTGCCCGGAGTTTATCACCGTCAATGCCTGCTCAATGACTGCTGTCTCAACACAGCCGCCCGAGACTGAACCCTGGAACTCCATTTTGGAGTTAATACACATTGTACTTCCAGCACGCCGAGGGGCCGAACCCCAGGTTTTAATGACTGTTGCCAGGGCAACGCCCTCACCTTGTGAATACCATTCGAGCAGCGTTTCGAGAATTGTAACGGTGTCATCCATGTTATGCGGCTTTTACAGCTGGACACCTGTTAATGTTGTAAAGCACGGCGACTAACTGTTCAAGGCTGGCAAGATTGTGGACCGGAAGTAGTGCATCAGCATACTGAAAAATCGTGCTGGCGCCTTTTGCACAAGGCTGATACTGCTGATAACGCAGCAAGGGATTCAACCAGATAAAGCGTTTGCAGGATCTTTTGAGTCGTCCAACTTGTTTATCCAGCATGATGGCATCGCCCCGATCGAGGCCGTCCGAGACAAATAACACTTCAGATTTTGAATTGACTGTTCTTTTCAAATACCTGTAATTAAACTCTTTTAAGCATTCTCCAATTCGCGTTCCGCTATTAAAGTCGTCTACTTTTTCTCCGATTCTCTTAAGTGCTTCATCAATATCACCTTTGGCCAGATCCGCCGATACACAACTTA
>JAHEKD010000114.1 GCA_024638545.1 Gammaproteobacteria bacterium | reverse complement strand
CGCGTCGTGTTTTAACTGGCTGGCTGAATTGTTTTCAACTTCACTGGACGACATTTTTCTGGATCTGAATAAGCCACCGGATTTGAAGCCGGGCGTCTATTTTCTGCCATATCTGTCCGGCGAGAGAACGCCGCATAACAACAGCCAGCTAAGAGGTGTGTTTACAGGGCTTGAGCACACAACTTCCCGGGCCGAGCTGACGCACACGGTAGCTACTGGTGTGGCCTACGCTTTCAGGGACTGTCTGGAGGTGCTCAGTCAGGCCGGGTCTGACATTGAAAGCATGCTGGTCGTGGGTGGCGGCTCACGATCTCGTCAATGGCTGCAAATTCTCAGCAATGTGATGAACAAGCCGCTTGAACTTGCCCAAAGCGCCCACTCAGGCGCAGCATTTGGTGCGGCAAGACTGGCTGTCGCCAGTGTTAATGAACACAGCCTTGAAGAAATTTTCGAACCTGTAAAAATAGACGCCGTTATCGATCCCGAGGCTGATTTCAGAGCCTATTATGATGATGGCTGGCAGCAATATCGCGGTCTTTGTCCCGCCGTGCATGAGGTATTAAACCATGACTAAACACTACTTTAACGGTATTAGCACGGTTGCTTATCAGGGTATTGATTCAACCGATCCGCTTTCGTTTCGCTGGTACCGGCATGATAAAAAACTGCTCGGCAAGACCATGGCCGAACATCTTAAGTTCGCAGTTTGCTACTGGCATACATTCTGTTGGACGGGCACGGACCCCTTTGGCGGTGATACATTCATACGCCCCTGGTTTAATGATACAGACCCGATGCGAGCGGCTCGAAACAAGGCTGATGCAGCCTTTGAATTATATCGGATTCTCGGTGTGCCTTATTTTACCTTTCACGACAGGGACATTGCACCGGAAGGCGACACACTGGCTGAATCAAATGCAAATGTCAGGCAAATCGGTGAGCTTTTCGCGGACAAAATGCAGGCTACCGGAATGAAGTTACTTTGGGGAACGGCGAATTTATTCTCGCACCGGCGCTACATGGCGGGTGCCGCTACCAATCCTGATCCGCAAGTGTTTGCCTATGCGGCGGGGCAGGTTAAAAATGTGCTTGAGCTCACTCACGAACTAAAAGGCAGTAACTATGTTCTCTGGGGAGGCCGTGAGGGTTATGAAACACTCCTGAACACGGATATGAAACGTGAATTACAGCAGCTGGGTCGCTTCATAAACATGGTGGTTGAACATAAGCATAAAATTGGATTTAAGGGTACTGTTCTGATTGAACCCAAACCGTGTGAGCCAACGCGGCACCAGTATGATTTCGATGTGGCCAGCGTCTATGCATTCCTGAAGTCATTTGGGCTCGAAGATGAAGTCAAGATAAACATTGAACAAAACCACGCCATACTGGCCGGACACTCATTCGAGCACGAGATTGCGCTGGCCCAGGCCCTGGGGGTATTTGGTTCGATTGACATGAATCGGGGCGATTACCTTTGCGGTTGGGATACGGATCAGTTTCCCGATAGCTTAGGCGAGGTCACAATGGCTTTGTACACATTACTCAAAGGCGGTGGATTTGATACCGGGGGCCTGAATTTTGATGCCAAGATCAGGCGCCAGTCCCTTGATCCGGAAGACCTGGTCTATGCCCATGTGGGGGCGATCGACCTGTGTGCGCACGCCCTGATCATTGCGGCAAGAATGATCGAGGATAAACTGCTGTCGGATTTTGTCGCAGCTCGTTACTCGGGCTGGCATCAGCCCGAGAATGCCAGCATTCTGGAGGGCAAAGCGACACTCGCTGATTTATCGGATAAAGTCATTAACGCCAAGCTGGACCCCCAACCGGTATCCGGCAGGCAGGAATTCCTGGAGAACCTGGTAAATCGATATTTCTAGCATGTGTATTGAATAATTATCTGATCTAATATCAAACGAGGTGAAGCGTGAAAAATATTAAAGGACCGGCAATTTTCCTGGCCCAGTTTGCGGGCGACGAGTCGCCGTTTAATTCTTTGAAAAGCATATGCCAGTGGGCGGCATCCAATGGATTTAAAGGCGTGCAGTTACCAAGCTGGGACAGCCGGCTGATCGACCTGGAGAAAGCGGCTGAATCCAAAACCTATTGTGACGAAATCAAGGGCACGGCATCTGAGTGTGGTGTTGAAATAACTGAGCTATCGACGCACCTGCAGGGCCAGCTGGTGGCCGTGCACCCGGCCTATGATCAGGCCTTCGACGGGTTTGCCGCCGAACATGTCAGAGGCAATCCTGCGGCACGCCAAAGCTGGGCTGTTGATCAGCTTAATGCCGCTGCAAAAGCATCGCAAAACCTGGGGCTCAGCGCGCATGTTACCTTTTCAGGTGCGCTGGCCTGGCCTTATGTTTATCCCTGGCCACAAAGACCGGCAGGCCTGGTCGAGCTGGCCTTCGACGAGCTGGCCGCCAGATGGCAACCCATTCTCGACAGCTTCGATGATGCCGGGGTTGACCTTTGCTATGAAATACATCCCGGAGAGGATCTGCACGATGGCATTACATATGAAATGTTTCTTGATCGAGTCAATAATCATCCAAGGGCTAACATGCTTTACGACCCCAGTCACTTCGTCTTACAGGCGCTCGACTACCTGCAGCATATCGATATCTACCATGAGCGTATCAAGATGTTTCATGTCAAGGATGCCGAGCTGAATCCTGACGGGCGGGTTGGGGTGTACGGTGGTTATCAATCGTGGATTAACCGCGCCGGCAGATTTCGGTCACTCGGTGATGGACAGGTTGATTTTGCATCAATTTTTTCAAAGCTGACACAATATGATTTTGATGGCTGGGCGGTACTGGAATGGGAGTGCTGTATCAAGCATCCTGAACAGGGTGCCAAAGAAGGTGCACAATTTATCAGTGACCACCTGATCCAGGTTACCGAAAAAGCCTTCGATGATTTTGCCGACAGCGGTGCTGACGATCAGGCAAATAGAAACATGCTGGGCCTGGGCTGAGGTGAAAAACCATGACAAATGAAAACGCTAAAAATGAGATGAAAACGAATCGAATCAGGCTTGGGATGGTCGGCGGCGGACAGGGTGCCTTTATTGGTGCTGTTCATCGTATTGCAGCAAGAATGGACGACCGCTATCAGCTGCTTGCGGGCGCTCTCGCCAGCGAGCCGCAGCGTGCAGTCGACTCTGCTATTGAGATTGGCATCGATGCGGCGAGAGCCTATCCGGATTATCAAAAAATGGTTGATCATGAGAGCAACATCGATGATGGCATTGAAGTTGTTTCGATCGTGACACCAAATCATATGCATTTCCCCGTCGCCAGGGCATTTGTTGACGCGGGAATTCACGTTATCTGCGATAAACCGCTGGCGACCAGCAGCAAGGATGCGGCTGCCCTGCAAAGCGCGGTAAAGAAAAAAGGCGTGCTGTTCGCCGTCACCTATAACTATAGCGGCTATCCGATGGTTCGCCAGGCAAGAGAGATGGTGCGCAGCGGCGAACTTGGCCGCATACGCGTCGTACAGGTTGAATACCCGCAGGACTGGTTATCGACCGCGCTCGAGGAAACCGGTCAGAAACAGGCGGCCTGGCGGACAGACCCGGTTCAGGCCGGACCCGGCGGATGCGTCGGTGATATAGGTACACATGCCTTCCAGCTGGCAGGTTTTATCTCAAATCTTGAGGTAAAGTCGCTGTCTGCAGATCTCTACAGTTTTGTTGAGGACCGCAAGCTGGACGATAATGTTCAGGTGATGCTGCGATTTGAAAACAATGCGCGCGGTATGTTGTGGGCAAGCCAGGTTGCACCCGGTAATGAAAACGCGCTTCGAATAAGAGTTTATGGTGAAAAAGGCGGTCTTGAATGGAGCCAGGAAGACCCGAATTACCTCTGGTTTACGCCGCTCGGGCATCCCAGGCAGTTAATTACCAGAGCAGGATCCGGTGCCGGTGAGGCGGCTGCAGGAGCAACCCGAATTCCGGCCGGCCATCCTGAAGGTTACCTTGAAGGATTCGCGAATATTTACAGCGATTTTGCAGATGCCGTGAGCGCGCACAAAAGCACAAAAAAGCTAATCGAAAGTAGACCTTATCCCGGTCTTGCTGACGGAATATCGGGCGTAAAATTTATTGAAGCAACAATTAAATCCAGTCGGCAAAATGGAAAATGGATCAGGTTGTAATAATTGTGCAATGCATAATGTTTAGTTTAGTCATATCCACTAAACTAAACAATTCACTTAACAACGGGTAAGTTCAATCTAGCGGTTCAGGCGGTCATAGTCCTCGGGGATGATCGTGCATCGCTGAGAATTATCCACCAGGTTTCACCTGCCAAGGCGGGTAAATAATGACACAAACACACTAGGAGGCATATAGATGAAAAAACTCTTATCTTTATTAATACTGTCAACGGCCATCAGTTTTGGGGGTGCTTCAGGTAAGGCCCAGGCTGAAGAGTTGACGCTCTGCTGGGCAGCGTGGGATCCTGCTAATGCCCTTGTTGAGCTGTCAAAGGACTTCACCGCTGAATCCGGCATTGATATGAAGTTTGAATTCGTGCCCTGGCCCAATTTTGCAGACCGAATGCTCAACGAACTAAATTCGGGCGGCAAGCTGTGCGATTTAATCATCGGCGATTCACAATGGATTGGCGGTGGTGCAGAGAATGGCCACTACATAAAGCTGAATGACTTCTTCGATGCAGAGGGTATCAGCATGGACGATTTTGCGCCGGCGACAGTTTATGCCTATTCGACCTGGCCCAAGGGAACACCCAATTACTGGGCATTGCCGGCAATGGGTGATGCAAACGGCTGGTTCTACAGAAAGGACTGGTTTTCAAAACCTGAGCTGCAGGCTGAATTCAAGGAAAAATACGGCCGTGATCTGGCACCGCCAAAGACCCAGCTTGAACTAAAAGATATTGCAGAATTTTTTCAGGAAAGGGAGATGGACGGTAAGAAAGTTTACGGCGCGGCAATTTTTACCGAGCGCGGATCCGAGGGCATAACCATGGGTGCAACCGGGGCACTGTATGCCTGGGATTTTGCCTACGATGATCCACCGGGTTCATACCAGATGGAGGGCGTGGTGAATTCTGATAATGCGGTTGAAGCACTCGAATTCTACAAAGAGCTCTATCAGTGCTGCACGCCTCCTGGCTACACGGACTCCTACATGCAGGAAAGCCTCGATGCTTTTAAATCAGGCCAGGTTGCGATGGCGATGAACTGGTTTGCTTTCTTCCCGGGCTTATACAAGGACCCGCAGGTCGGCGGCGATAAGATTGGATTTTTCGTAAACCCCGGGCAAAAAGTTGAGGCCTCGACGCTTGGTGGACAGGGTATATCTGTTGTCAGCTACTCAGAAAAACAGGAGCAAAGCCTTCAGTACATAAAATGGTTTGCGCAACCCGAAGTGCAGAAAAAATGGTGGTCCCTGGGCGGTTATTCCTGCCACAACGCTGTACTCAATGATCCAGGTTTTGCTGACACCGCGCCTTTTGCCGCCGATTTTTTAAACGCCATGGGCGGTGTCCGGGATTTCTGGCAGGAACCGGTCTATGCCGAGTTACTGCTGGCCATGCAAAAACGCCTGCACGACTATATCGTTGCAGACCAGGGCACAGCCAAAGAGGCACTGGACAAACTGATTGAGGACTGGACGGAAGTTTTCCAGGACGAAGGCAAACTCTAACACGCAGATCCGTTCCAGGGCTCTAGAACAGATAGAGCCCTGGACAGCTGTGATACATCAAGTTACGTGAAAGAACAAAAATCCGTTGTTCAGAAAATAGCCGACGATGCAGCCAGGGCAACCCCCGATAATGTCGCCAGGCAGGTGCGGGGCTTATCTGATAAGGCCATCGCCTGGATATTTATTTCACCGACGGTCATCTTGCTGCTGGCTATTAATATATTCCCGCTTATCTGGACCGTTTTTTTATCTTTCACAAACTACAAGGCCAACCGCGCATCAAGAGGCTATGAATTTATTGGCCTGCGAAACTATGAGCGGATATTAAACGATAGCGATATCTGGCACACACTGCAGGTGACGGCCCACTTTTTATGCTGGACCATGGTGCTGCAAACCCTGCTGGGATTCGGTCTGGCCTGGTTGATTAACCGGCATTTCAGAGGCCATGGATTCTGGACGACGGTAATTTTACTGCCCATGATGCTCTCGCCGGCTGTGGTGGGAAACTTCTGGACGTTTCTGTATCAGCCACAGATCGGACTGTTCAACTATGCCGTTGCATTCATCACCGGCGCGGATCCATCCTCATTTCAAATGATTGGCGACGTCAATCTTGCACCCTGGGCGATCGTCATTGTAGATACCTGGATGTGGACACCCTATGTAATGCTGATTTGCCTGGCGGGACTGCGTTCAATTCCGGACTATATTTATGAAGCGGCTGAGGTCGACAGGGCCTCCAAGTGGCGACAGTTCTGGTCCATTACCCTGCCGATGGTTCTGCCATTCCTGATGCTCGCTATACTGTTTCGGGGCATTGAGAATTTCAAGATGTTTGATCTGGTTGTTGAACTGACCTCGGGCGGCCCCGGATCGGTGACAGAACTGGCCTCAATTAACTTGAAACGTGAGGCTTTCGAAAAATGGCGCACCGGATATTCCTCGGCCTTCGCGGTAATACTATTTGTCACTGTTTTTGGCGCTGCGAATATCTACGTGAAGGCGCTCAACGCGGTTAAACGCCGATGACGGATCAGGCCCATTCTGTCAGCGAAACCAGCTCACTGAGCCGTTCGATTGCAGCTTTCATTGTTATTGTCTATGCGCTGATCACGATCGTGCCCTTACTGTGGATATTCATGACCGGGTTCAAGACGCCGCCGGATTCAATTTCCTATCCACCCAAGGTGTTTTTCGAACCCTCGCTCGAGGGGTACGTCAACCTGTTTACCACCCGGTCACGACAGACGCCGGAGTATATGGATAGCCTGCCGCCACCGCAAACCTGGTATGAGAAACTGGTCAGGTCCAGGAATATGGTGATTGCAGGGCCATCGAAATATGGCGAGCGATTCATGAACTCGCTGATTATTGGATTCGGTTCAACCTTTCTATCGGTGTTCCTTGGAACGCTGGCGGCCTACGGGTTTAGCCGTTTCAAGGTGCCCGCCAAGGATGACCTGATGTTTTTTATTCTATCAACACGCATGATGCCGCCGATTGCGGTGGCCATCCCGATATTCCTGATGTATCGCACACTGGGACTGTCTGACACGCACCTGGGAATGATATTGCTCTACACCGCTGTCAACATATCCCTTGCCGTATGGCTTTTGAAAGGCTTCATCGATGAGATTCCTCATGAGTATGAGGAGGCAGCCCTGATTGACGGGTATACGCGCTTGCAGGCATTTATTAAAGTTGTTCTACCACAGGCGGCGACCGGTATTGC
>JAHEKD010000113.1 GCA_024638545.1 Gammaproteobacteria bacterium | reverse complement strand
CATGCCCGGCGCACGCATGTTTAACACCGTCACGATGACATTGATTGCGCCCATAATGGATGAAATGCCCATCATGTGGATCGCAAAAATGGTGAGGTCAACACCAATTCCGCCCTGTAATGTCAACGGTGCGTAAAGCGTCCAGCCGCTTGCGGGTCCGCCGCCGAAGAAAAACAAACCTGACAGAATCAGGGTAAAGGCAAAAGGAAGAATCCAGAAACTCCAGTTGTTCAGGCGCGGCAGTGCCATATCCGGCGCACCGATCATCAGCGGGATCTGCCAGTTGGCAAAGCCAACCATGCCCGGCATGATCGCACCGAATACCATAATCAGGGCGTGCATGGTGGTCATCTGGTTGAAAAAGTGCGGATCAACCAGCTGCAGTCCGGGAACAAAAAGCTCCGCCCGAATAATCAGGGCCATAAAACCACCGACCATAAACATGACCAGCGAGAAGATAAGGTACATTGTGCCAATATCTTTATGGTTAGTGGTGGTTACCCAGCGCATCAGGCCGCTGCTTGGCCCGTGGTGGTGATCATCGTGATGATGCTCAGCTGCTGTAGACATTACTGATCTCCTTAAAATTAGTTAGTCGCGATGCTGGGCGCATCGTTTGCAGGATCGCTCTCCTGCTCAATCCGGGCGGTTTCCTGCTGTACACTCTGATTTTCAGCCACCCATTGTGCATACTCCTCCTCAGTAACGGCCCTCACCACTATGGGCATAAAGCCGTGATCCTTGCCGCACAACTCTGCACACTGTCCCGTATAGGTACCGGGCTCATCTATTCTGACCCAGAATTCGCTCAGGTAACCGGGTATGGCATCTTTCTTTACGCCTAGCTGCGGCACCCACCATGCGTGAATTACGTCAGCGCCTGAAATCAGAAATCGAATTTTCTTGTTAATGGGTAATACCACTTCACGGTCAACTTCAAGCAGGTAGTTCTCACCCTTTTCCTCACGGCCCTCAATCTGGGCACGAGGTGTTGACAATTTGCTGAAAAAATTCACACCGTCTTCCAAATACTCATACTCCCAGAACCACTGATATCCGGTAATTTTCAAGGTCATATCGGCTTTGGTCGTATCCTCCATCCGGATTAGCGTTGCAGTGGATGGGATCGCAATCGCAAACAGTATGATCACAGGTACAGCAGTCCAGAGAATTTCAAGAACCGTGCTGTGATGAAAGCTTGCCGCCTTGGCGCCCCTACTTTTACGGTGCGCATATATCGAGTAAAACATCACGCCGAACACCACCACGAAAATGACCAGGCAAATAAGCAGTATCAGATTATGCAGTGTGAGTATCTCGCGCGCTGTGGAGGTGACCGGCTCGGTTAAATTCAGCGCGTATTCGGCCGTAGCGCTGCCTGCTGAAAAAAGCAACCCTAATGCGGCACTTACCTGGCCAATGAGTCTTCCGGTTGGTCTTACTTTTAAGGATTTATCCATCATATTTGATCCTGTCCAAATCTTTATATTTTCAATATTCAATTAGATGTTTCAATCGGGTCGCCAGCTGTTTGCGTTCCGGGTCTGTTAACCACTGGCCCACTTCCACGTGTTGACCTTTGGATGCTACCCATAATCTTGACGGATACCATCCTTTTGTAATTTCCAGAAATACCTTCGTCCAGTGCGTCTGGAATTCATAAACCTGCTCTCGACTTGCCACCTGGCGCTTTACCTGTATGCGGTTTTTGTCAATTTTAACCATCTCGAAATCGTTTTTGTGGCGTATACAACAATAAAATGCAGCACTCACTGCCAATAACTCAAGACCTGCAAAAGGTAAAACCAGCCATGCACCCTGGCTGTAAAAGAAAGCACCAATAACGCCAAGCACAATCGCAAAAAAACCAACGATCAGCTTAATCTGAGAAATACTCAAACTCGAGTTCCGGGTTATCATGATTTCCCTGCAATGCTCTCGGTCGGTTCCAGCGTGTATTGTAACGGAAGTCAGCTGATTCTGTGAACCATCACTCATGTTTTTTTTTGCGTCACAATTGACCATTCCCATAGTATCTTAGCATTTCCAAATATTATAGTACGATGTTTAGACTGTGTTTTTCGGATTAGGCTTTTGCTAAACTAAAATTAATGCAACATTACCATGGATGGTACAAAAAATGTATGACCTCAACAGGCTGTTTCAGTCAATTTTTCCAAACAGGTGCCTTTTATGCGACCAGATATGCGATCCCGGCACAGCAACAGGCGTTAATTTCTGCAACCACTGCCAGCAAACGCTGCCCTACCTGAGGCGTGCTTGTCCCACCTGCGCAGCCGTGCTGGAAAGTACCGCTAAGTGCGGGTATTGCCTGTCACACCGTATTTATTTCGAATCCAGCGTGTCGGTGTTTAAATTTGCCGAACCAGTGAGCAGCTACATATACAGATTTAAATATCATCATCAGTTTTACTTGGGGAAAATCCTCAGTCTGGAACTGTTCGCGGCCATTTCCGAGCTGAATGCACCCCTGCCGGACCTGATAGTCCCTGTGCCCCTGCATGGCAAACGTCTGAGACAGCGCGGTTTTAATCAAAGTGCAGTCATTGCTCGGCATCTCTCAAAGAAATTGAACATACCCTGTAAAAATGATTACCTGGCCAGGCGTAAATTTTCCAAACCACAAATTGAACTCACCGCCAGAGAGCGAAAGGCCGCGGTTAAGAATGCCTTTATCCTCAATCACAATCGACGCTATAATCATATTGCGCTCGTGGACGATGTAGTGACCACAACGCATACTGTTAACCAGGCTGCCAAAGCACTAAAACTCGGCGGAACACAACACGTCTGTGTCTGGTCACTTGCCAGAAACACTTGACGCGGTGTGCCTGATTGAATTAAGGTAAATATCTAAACGGAATTTTCTAACTGCAACACGGAGGTTGCCATGTCATACCCTTATCGTTTACCCGTCGCATCCGGTTTCACCCTTATTGAGCTGATGATCGTGATTGCAATTGTCGGGATACTCACCGCGCTTGCGATGCCGGCTTACCAGGACTACGCTGTCAGGGCCAAGGTCACTGAAGCCATTAACGCACTGTCACCGGCGAAAATCTCCATCTCCGGCGCATTTTTAAGTAATGGCATAATGCCGGCAGATGACTTTGATGGCTTTTCATCCACTCAATCAAAGTACGTAGAATCAGTTGCCTATACCCGAACAGATGACACTCACGGTCACCTGAATGTCGCCCTCAGAAATCTTGGTGCATCAATTGTCGACGGTTTGTCCGTAGGTCTTTACGCACTGGGATCAGAGGTCGCGATTGAGTGGGATTGCGCGCAGGGCAGTCAAAATGCGCTGGACACAAAATATTTACCTGCACCCTGTGCTGACCCGGCGCCATCGCCGGGTAATCCTGCCAACTATCTGGACTAGCCGAACGTTGCGAACATGATCAGATCTAATCTGCAGCTGTTTGAAGCGCTGTTGCTCGATCGAATGCTGATCGATCAGGCACAACTTGCGTTGATCAAAAAATCCACTGAGATTCAAACAACATCCCTGTTTGAGTGTTTACTGAACCTGAAGTCAATACAGCGTCGGCAACTGTATTCAGCCGCATCAAAGATCTGGTCTGTGCCCTATTTTGATATCGCTAAACCAGGCTACCGCCTTGACGAGGATTCAGGCATCCCCGAATATATTATGAGAAAGCTTAAGTGCATCGCCTTGATCGACAAACACGATCAGCCTTTTTTGGCTATCGGCGAACCTGAAAGATTGAGCGATGTCCACAAAATCGATTTTTTTGCAAAGCGTGAGTTCACCACGGTACTGGCCGACATTCAGGAAATTGGCAGGTTGCAAAATCAACAGGCACATAAATTATTAGACCAACCCGGCGTTGCCGCGAGAGGTCAAGAGCTGAACGCCTACCTTTCAAAAGCGGATAAGCTGTGTGCTTCAGATCTCCATATTGAATCTTTCAGTGGCTACTGCAGATTGAGAATCAGGGTAGACGGCATTTTGCATCCACTGGAATCATTATCAGTCGATCAGGGTCGCAGACTCATTTCTCAGATCAAGCTAATGGCTGACATGGATATTGCTCAATCAAGATTGCCACAGGATGGCAGACTGTCCCATTCACTTGCACTCAAGACTATCGCCCTTAGAGTCAACAGCATCCCGACAGTGCATGGAGAGAAACTCGTTTTGCGGCTGCTTGCACATCATGGAAAACGCTACAAGCTCGATAAACTCGGACTGCTTCCTGCTCAGTACAACAAGGTTAGAGAAATAATCAAGCAACCTGCCGGCTTAATCCTGGTTAGCGGACCGACAGGCTCTGGAAAAACAGTCAGCCTGTATGCGCTACTGGAACTTTTAAACACCGGCAGAGAAAATATCTGCACCATTGAAGACCCGGTCGAGATATTTGAAGATGGCATCAATCAAATCAGCATCAATCGTAAAGCCGGACTGGACTTTAGCCAGGCATTAAGGGCTTTGCTCAGACAAGATCCTGACATTCTTATGGTGGGTGAAATACGCGATGCGGAAACTGCCGAAATATCGGTAAAGGCAGCACAAACCGGCCACCTTGTGATGGCGACATTACACAGTCGCTGTGCATTGAGTGCGAAACACAGGTTACTGCAGCTGGGTGTAAAAAGCTACATGCTCGACGATGCATTAAAATTAATTATTGCACAGCGGTTACCCCGTCAGCTGTGCATTAGCTGCAGACAGATAACGGCAACCTCACAATCTTTACAATCCCTTTTCAAGGCAAATGGATTCCCATTGGTTGAATCCGTTTTTGAAAGTAAAGGTTGCAACAACTGTATGCAGGGCTATTCAGGCCGGAGCGGCATTTTTGAAATTTTTGATCCTGCTCCGGATAATAATAAAGGTAATCAACAGCTTCAGCTTGGCTACAAGCTCGAGCAAACGGGATTACAACAAATTCTCCAGGGTCTGACCAGCTACAACGAATTAATCCGGGTGTTATGAGTAAGTCCAACCTGCAGAACCTCTATTTTTGGTCTGGCGTTGACGCTCAGGGCAACCGTGTCCGCGGCAGCGACCATGCAACATCGATTCCCGTATTAAAGTACAAGCTCTACAAAGAAAATATCATTACTCGAAAGATAAGCAGACAGTCCCTTGAGCTCATTGGATTCAGGCAATGGTTAAACAGCAAACACACGCTGTTCTTCCTCTCGCAACTGGCCGCCCTGCTGAAAACAGGCATCAACCTGAATAAGGCCATCGTGATAATCAAGGCTCACCAGCATGAGAAACTGTTATCCAGGCTATATGACGATATTTACAGGTCTCTAAACACTGGAAAAAGCTTGTCACAATCGCTCAGGAATTATCCCGTTCTATTCGACGATGTGACGCTGCATATCATAGAAAGTGGAGAAATCGTCGGGCATACAGACAGAGCGATCGCTCAGGCAGGTGACTATTTCAAACAAAAATTAAAAACTTCCAGCGATATACTGACCGCTTTACTGTATCCGGTCGTTCTCGGTTTAATCACTCTGGGGGTACTCAGCATCATGTTATTATTCGTTATTCCGCAATTTGAGGCATTGTATTCAGAATCGGGTAATCAACTGCCTTTTCTGACATCGGCAGTTTTAGCTGCCAGTCAATTTATCAGAACAAACAGTGTAGCTTTATTTACCGCCTTACTATCGTTCTGTGCAGTTGGCAAACAGCTAAACAAGCTGGCACATGTTGAACTTATCCGCTATGTTCCCAGATTGAACCGGACATTAATACAGGCAAATACCTTACGCCTTTGCCAAACCCTTAATAATCTATACAGTTGCGGTCTGCCGATAACAGATGCATTGATGTTGTGCAAAAATCTCTCGGCGAGTTACCGTTTCCGTCAAGCCATGTCGCTTACAGTGGAAAAGATTCATCAGGGAATCGATCTGGGACAGGCCATGGAACAGACGGATTATTTCGAGCCGATATTTATTCAACTCATTAAAACCGGTGAACAGGCGGCCAATTTAAGCGGTATGCTGGAACAGTGCGTAGAATTCTACCAGAAACAGCTGGGCGATAGCCTGGCAAGATTGAAGATTCTTCTTGAACCGATATTGATCGTCTTTCTGGGCGTGATAATCGGCATTATATTAGTCGCGATGTATCTACCTGTTTTTAACATTGGTTCAAGTTTTTAAATAACCACCTAATCAACTTCTGTACGTATTAGAATTCATGCAATAAGATCGAACACCCGGACCAGGAATTAATGAACAGCCTGACGTTAGATGCAACAGTGTTGCCAGTATTGTATCTGTTTATATTTATATTCGGATTGTGTATTGGCAGCTTTCTTAATGTTGTCATTTCAAGATTACCCGGATTGATAGACGATCAGTTCAGCGATGAAAACGGTCAACCCAGGGCAAACCTCATAAGACCCGGCTCTCGTTGTCCAAAATGTAAAAAAAAAATAGCCTGGCGTGACAATATTCCACTAGTGAGCTATCTATTGCTTAGAGGTAAATGCCGGCACTGCAGCTCACCGATTTCAACGCGATATTTCTGGGTAGAACTATTCACTGGATTGCTGTTTGTCATGTGCATGATTCGATTTGGTGTTAGCGCTGCACTATTGTGGTCATTGATATTAACATCACTGCTGATTGCGCTTGCTGTGATCGATTTACATACCTGGCTTTTACCGGACTCGATCACGCTGCCCGGCATCGCGTTGGGCCTGATATGCAATTACTTTAATCACTTCACGTCGCTAAAGGACGCTGTAATCGGCGCAATCGCCGGTTACCTGATTTTATGGTCCATTTACCAGATTCATCACCGCCTTACCGGACGCGAAGGCATGGGTTATGGCGATTTCAAATTGCTTGCGTTGCTTGGGGCCTGGCTCGGCTGGTATACACTGCCCATCATTATGCTGATCTCATCGCTGGCCGGCCTGGTAATTTTTATCTTTCTGAAAGTTGTGTATAAATTTGATCACACGCAGGCTATCCCTTTTGGCCCCTTTCTTGCCATTGCGGGCTGGATTGTGATGATCAATCACCTGCTCATTCAACACTATATTGCAGCCTGAACTCAGCCCGCTATAATGGCGGAACAACAATACAGTAACTCTAGCTGACCTGAGAACAGGTATAATTTGATTAAAGCGTGTTTAAGGCACCTTAACTATTGATTGATGATGTTCATATTCAGGCACCCGTGATTCTGGCCAAAAAACTGGTCAAATTTTTCGGTGACGATGAAGTCGTCAAGGGTATCGACATTTCAGTCCCAAGAGGGCAGTGCTACGGGATTCTCGGACCAAACGGTGCCGGCAAAACAACCACCATCAAAATGATCGTGGGTCAGTCACCGATCACCGATGGACAACTGACTATATTCGGCCTGCATCACCCTGGTGACGCGCCTGAGAT
>JAHEKD010000112.1 GCA_024638545.1 Gammaproteobacteria bacterium | reverse complement strand
CAGGTAGCGCTGATGGCAAGCCTCGCGCAATCGGTTGGTGTTGATATTTCAACTTGCAGGCAGATTCAGGCAGATGACGACCATGAAGCTGTTCGATGCGCAACAACCGCAGTGAATAATGGCGAAGCCGATTTCATTATGAAAGGGCATATTCACACAGATGATTTTTTACGCGGGCTGTTGAATAAAGAATCTGGCATCAGGGGTGAAGGATTTATGACGCATGTATTTTATATGACGGTGCCTGGTTCAGATAAACCATTAATGATTACTGATGCTTCAATTCACGTTGCGCCCGATGAAAAAGCATTAAAGTCTATCATAACCAATGCCGTTATACTGGCACAGCAGTTAGGCATTGCCCGCCCCAGAGTTGCACTGCTGTCGGCATCAGAAACACCCAGTGAGGCCGTACCAAGCAGCATAGTTGCAGATAAACTTGCAAACTGGGCAGAACAAAACCTGGAAAGCGTGGATGTTTGCGGGCCGCTGGCATTTGATGTTGCAATTTCAAAAAAGGCAGCATCTGTCAAAGGTGTTAACCATCCCGTTGCCGGTGCAGCAGACATTCTGGTCGTACCGCAAATTGAAACAGGCAATGCGCTGTTTAAAGCGCTGGTCTATTACAAAGGTGCATGCGCAGCCGGTATTGTGATGGGTGCTAAAGTTCCTGTTGTGCTGACCAGCCGCGCAGATCCCCCTGAAGCAAGACTGGCCTCTATTGCGATTGCATCCATACTGAGTATCAATGCCTAATCAGGATTTCGCTTTATAGATGTAACGGGTTACCCTTTCAGCGAAAACTGTCATTTCAGACGGGGATGTCATGGAATATACAGGTGTCAATCCCGGCTGGTATTCTTGATTATAAGCAGTAATTAATCAGGTGCTAATCACTGATCAGGACGTCACCCTGCGATGTTAAATACCTGTTGATAAAAAACGGCCGCTATACTGTTCCAATTGAATGCAGGAAAGTAAAAAAATAAATAATCATTAAAAATATTTAACAGCACTCCTCAATAAAGTCTAGTAATCTCTTGTATAGGTCAATCAGGGGTAGATTTATAATGCCAAATATGGGTATGTATGCCGCGTCTTAGTATTAAAGACCAGCGTGCCAAGGAAATTGTCAGCGCGTTCGAGCGTTGTATCGTTCGTAACGGCATTAGTGGCGCTCAACTCGAGAAAATCGCCGCAGAATCGGGAATACAGCGCCCTGCACTTCGTCATTTCATTGGCAATCGTGAAGCGCTGATCTATGAACTGACCAAATCGATTGTGTCAGAATATACCAAAATACTAACATCAGCCGGCAAACTGCTCGACCAGCTTGGATCATCCTCGAATGATTTGCTGATTATCATATTTATGCAATCAAGGTTGACGACGCCTGAGCGGATTATTGTGTTTGTCAACCTTTACTCAATTTCATACCGCTACCCGTTTGTAAAGAAACTGCTATCTAGATGGTATTTGGAATATATCGACTGGGTTGTTCAACAACTTCGGAAATTCAAGCCCAAGGCCACGAAAAATGAGCTGGAGGCGACAGCAATTGCGTTAGTCAGTTTAAGTATTAATTTTGCGACTCTGGCTCCGCTGGAGATTAAGGATGCTGATGCCACCCACATAATGGCGGCGGGAACCAGACTGATCAATGCATTAAAAGAGTGACGAGCGAGAATTACGGGGAATAAAAAATACAAAATAGGTAAATATAAAACAGGGCAGTAATCTGCCCTGTTTTATTTTATGCCTGATAGCTGATTTCTGTTCAGCCAGAACTGAACATTTCAATTATTCTGACTAACTGACTGGTCCTGAAAGCACAACTTGCAGGAAAGGACAGCCGGGTTCAAGCCTGCTTACTCACAGGCTGGGATTTCATGCAGATAATGCTTCATCTGCAGGCTGATAGTCGTAGCCAAGGGTTTGGGCAACTTCTTTGTAGGTAATCCTTCCTTTATGTACGTTGAGCCCGTTCTTAAGATGCGGATCATCCATTAAAGCCGTTTTGTAGCCTTTGTCTGCCAGTGCCAACGCATAAGGCAATGTAGCATTATTTAATGCATAGGTTGAAGTTCGGGGAACACCACCAGGCATGTTGGCAACACAGTAATGAACAACATCGTCGACAACGTATGTAGGCTCAGCATGGGTTGTCGCTTTAGATGTTTCACAACATCCACCCTGGTCAATAGCGACGTCAACGATTACAGATCCGGGTTTCATTCTTTTAACCATATCTGCCGTAACCAATTTTGGAGCAGCTGCCCCCGGAATCAGTACGCCGCCGATAACCAGATCTGCTTCCAGTACATGTTTTTCAACAGAGTCAGCGGTGGAATAGACTGTATTGGTATTGCGGCCAAAGTGCTTCCAGTGTGCTTCCAGGACATCGACATTTCTATCTATCACCCAGACATCTGCACCCATTCCGACAGCAATATGAGTCGCGTGAGTACCAACCATTCCGGCTCCCAAAATAACAACTTTGGAAGGATCTACTCCAGGTACGCCGCCCAGAAGCATTCCGAGGCCGCCGTGTGGATGTTCAAGACAGTACGCTCCCGCCTGTATAGACATGCGTCCCGCCACTTTGGACATTGGGGCTAAGAGCGGTAGTCCGCCATAGGGTGATGTTACGGTTTCATACGCAATAGCGACACAGCCGCTATCGACCAATGCCTTAGTTTGATCAGGATCCGGAGCAAGATGTAAATATGTATATAAGATCTGATCCGGCCTGAGCATTGCGCACTCAACAGGCTGCGGTTCTTTAACTTTGACAATCATTTGGGCGCTGTCAAAGATTTCTTTAGCAGTTTCGATGATTTTTGCGCCAGCAGCTTCATACTCTGCGTCTCCTGCGCCAATACCTTCACCTGCATTTGTCTGCACAATGACTTCATGTCCATGATGTATCATTTCCCGGACACTCGTTGGTGTCAGGCCAACACGATATTCATGATTTTTTATCTCTTTTGGTACACCGATTAACATCTTCTATTCTCCTGATTAATACAAACGTGGCCAGCTCGCCACTACAATAGTCTATCAGAACTATTCTAATACAGTTTCCATGGGCCGTGGGGTATTGTGATTGGAGCTAACGGAGTAAAACTTTGATGCAGGAACAACCGTCCGCCAGTCGATACATACGATCAGAAATGCACTTGATAAATAGAACAAGTTCAGTTCATTCAGAAACAAGCATGATTATCCAACGGCGACTGACTGCCTCAGCCAGGAGAATTCAATCTCAATATAAACCGGTACAGTCCGGGGAATTGGGCGTTTAATATAGGTGAGCGGCGTTTGACTGTAAGCTGAGAATTAACTTTTCTGTGCTTGCTTCAAGCTCAAAATGACTTCACTGAGCATTTTAATGCCAGGCTCAATCTTTTCTCGAGATATAGAGGAGTAGCCAAGCAGAAAATGGTTGTTGAAATTGGGTTTCTTCATAAAAAATACAGAACCGGCCTCGATTAATATTCCGGCATTTGCAGCTTTGCGCTGAAGATGATCTGCATCCAGCCAGTTTGGTCCCTGAATCCAGAATGAGGTGCCGCCTGAGCTGAAATAGTTAACATATCTTCCAAGATGCTTTTCTAAAGCCGCATCCATTAATTTCCAGCGTGACCTAAATTCGTTGTGCATTTTATGAACCAGTGAATCATAATGACCACGCTTGATAAACAAGGCGATAATTTGCTGATTGTTAGCAGGCATGTGGCGCATCATTAAACGTCTGTAAGCACGTGCTTCTTTTATTAGTTCCGCCGGACCAACCAGGTAACCCATCCTTAATCCGGGTGCCAGCGTTTTTGAAAGGCTGCCCATATACAGGACACAGTCATGTGTATCGAGGCTTCTCAAAGTGGGGACAGGCTGATCTGAAAAGAAATTGTTCTCTGTCTCGTAATCATCTTCAAGAATAATAATATTATTTTCCGCGGCTTTTTTCAGAAGCAGCTGACGGCGTTTCAGCGGCATGGTTGCTGTCGTTGGATAGTGATGGCTTGGTGTCGTATAGATTAAATCGCAATGATCGATTGTGCTGTTAATCTTTACACCATTTTTATCAATTTCCAGCGGCAGGAATTGCGGATTATTCAAACCCAATACATTTCGTGCATCAAAATAGCCGGGGTCTTCCATGCCAATCACCGATTTACTATCAGTTAGTAACTGCGATATCAGAAATTGTGCATGCTGCGTGCCGCTGGTAATCAGGATCTGATCATCATCAACCCATATTCCGCGTCTTGGCAACAGGCGCGTTTTCACTTGATGCGTCAGCTGCGGATCATCACGGTCAAAACGATCTCCGGCCCATTCGTGGATGGCCGATATTGCAACAGACTCACGTACACACTCCCGCCAGTCAGCAATTGGAAACAGGGTTGGATCAAACTGGCCATAGACGAAGGGGAAAGGGGAATCTCGCCAGTTTACAGGTTTGTTTAAATGCGGCAACCTCGATGGGCTAATCTTTATTCTATGGGTCCAGTCTGCGTTTTGTGTTTTTTCATTTTGCTTATGCTTTGATAATGAGATCTGGGGCAAGTCCTTATTTACATAATGACCGCTGCGTTCTCTCGAAATCAGGTAGCCGTCATCAACAAGAGTCTGATAAGCGATTACTACTGTATTTCGTCCCACGCCAAGTTGTCTGGCCAGACTTCTGCAGGAGGGGAGTGCACTATCAGCGGGTAGATGGTCATCCAGAATCGCCTTAACCAGTAATTCTCGAATTTGATGCTGCAGGCTGCCTGTTGCATTTTTATCCAGATGAAACAGGGAGTGACGGCTCATGTTGGAAGTTCATTGACATATCTACAGTTGACCTGTTCAGCATAACCCAGCATTGAGGGAATATCAAAGCTATATTCCAATAATCCAAATTGTTAACTGTCTAATTCTATTATTGAGGTTGAAATTAATGTATAAACTGGATTTCAATTCAGATCAAAATGAGGTTAGCGATGAAAGCAGCCGTTTGTCGAGATTTTTCACTGCCATTGACGATAGAGGAATTAAATCTTGCCTCGCCAAATGAGGGCGAGGTCAAAGTGAGGATTCATGCCTGTGCAATATGCCATTCTGATCTGACGTATATGGATGGAGGCTGGGGCGGCACACCTCCAATGGTGTTCGGTCACGAGGCTGCAGGGATTGTTGAAGAAATAGGAAACAATGTTATCAGCGTGAAACCGGGTGATGCTGTTCTGGTAACGCTGATTCGCTCATGTGGTCACTGCTATTGTTGTGAAAGGGGAAAGTTCTCACTGTGCGAAACTAAGTTCGCCCTGGATGAGAAAAGTCCTCTCACAGATATGTCGGGCAGTATTATTGGCCATGGATTGAGAACAGCGGCGTTCGCAGAACAAGTGGTTGTCGAGCAATCACAGGTGGTTAGTATTCCCGATACGATGCCCATGGACAGTGCGTCATTACTTTCATGCGGTGTGATTACCGGACTGGGGGCGGTGACAAATACTACCAGTGTGCTGCCAGGCCAAAGTGTTGCTGTCATCGGATGCGGTGGCGTGGGATTGAATTCGATTCAAGGCGCAAGGCTAAAATCTGCTGATCCTATTATCGCCATTGACCTCGTGGATCAGAAACTGCTCACTGCCAGGACCTTCGGTGCTACAGCAACAATAAATCCGCTGCATCAAAATACTGTGCAGAAGATCAATGACCTGACAAATGGCAGGGGTGTGGAGTTTGTGTTCATGACTGCAGGAAGTTCAAAGGCCATAGAGCAGGGCATTGAGATACTGGCACGTGACGGCACAATCGTACTTGTCGGCATGCCTGCAAATGGTGATCATCCGGACATCGACGCTACCGTGATCGCAAATGAGGGACAAAGAATAATCGGCAGTAAAATGGGATTTGCAAATCTACCAAGAGACATTCCCGAGCTGATTGAGCTCTATCAAAAAGGTGAGTTACTTCTGGATGAACTGATAACCAATCGTTATCCGCTGGCGGACATAAACCTGGCAATTGATGAAGTCAGGGAAGATAAGGCACTAAGAAACGTTATTGTATTTTAATAACGGCCAGTCATGTTTTCTAAACCGGTATTCAATATCCTGTAATATGCTTAATATATCGTTCATTATTATTACATTTTGGTAGTGGAACATCGCCTAAATCATTAATAGTACTGGCATTCCATGGTTCAAGCTGTAAGTCTATGTGAACACGCCGGTCCAAAGCTGATTCATCTGTCACTGCTCTCGGCCCCAGATGATGATCGCGTTTACTGGGGCCGTTACCGGCACTATGGGGAACACCTGCCAGTGCGATATCACACGCGCCCGGGTCGGTACTGTATTCTGCCCGGAATAGAGTCGGCACATCCCACCAGCAAATCGAATTCAGTCATATATTTTTTCAAGCATTCAGCTTAATATGGCTGTAATATTTGGAAATCTGATTTTAATATATCAGTATAGAATTCAACTTCGTTAATCATCAAAGTTGCTCGTTTGATGGTTTCTTTGTAAAAAAATATTTCAGGCTCTCCATCCAGGAAAAATTAAGGAAATGCAGATCCACTCATTAGGAAATTGCAAAAATTAAAACAATTTAATGTACAAAGGATTCAGTAAGCAAGCTTAAAAAATCTTGTCTTGCCATTAAGACAAATTTGGATATAGTGTAAGTGTAAATATTTGCGATGAGACCGGTGACTTTACCTGGCATAGTGGGTTTAGTCGGGCGCATCAAGTACTAAGTTTTAAATCAAACCTTGTCATTTTTAGTTTAATGCTAAGGATTAAATTCATACAGGAGTGCTACATATGTCTAAAAAGACACCAACATATTTAATTAACCGTAGAAAAGTGCTTAAGGGGGGCGTAGCCCTGAGTGCCGCAGCAGTCGGACCTTGGGTTATCAGCCCAAGAGCTTTGGCTTCTTCCGGTGAGGTCAATGTATTAATGTGGTCAGACTATCTTCCGGAAGGTTATCTTGCAGAATTTGAGGAAAAAACCGGTATCAAAGTGAACTATACCGGAATTGGTTCAAACGAAGAAATTATCAATAAAATGAAAGCGACAAAGGGCGCCGGAATTGATATTTGCTCGCCGACTAACATGCGCTCAGGCCAGTGGGTAGATCTTGAACTGCTTCAGCCGTGGGATAAATCAAGAATTACTACCATCGAAAATGTCAACCCTACTATGCTCGCAGTCGGTGACACGGAGTGGAACTTCGGTGACAAAGGCTCACACTGGCTGCCGCAAATTTGGGGAACAGAGGGTATAGCCTGGCGAACGGATTTATGGGCACCTGCTGACGGCATACCCAGTTATGGTGATGTATGGTCTGAAGAAAACAAAGGCAAAACCATGATTCGTGCACATTCAGGTATGTTGGGGGCGGGTTTACACATGGAAAA
>JAHEKD010000111.1:3542-7463 GCA_024638545.1 Gammaproteobacteria bacterium | reverse complement strand
CGGTCACAAGTATATTTGTTGACATTGTTTAATTTACGCTAAATTAGTTTTAAGATATTATTCCAGACTATCTGAGGACTTAACTGGACAAAGCACGCCGGCGTCAAAATCGATGCACCCTTGTATTGGCACTGCCTGTTCAAACACGGAGAGCACTCAAATACCGCCTGCAGGTGTGTCTGATATTCGCCGATTGTACCAGTAAGGCTACTGTTTGTGGCACCATAAAGACTCACACAGGGTATAGATAAAGCAGCCGCCAGGTGCCCAAGTCCAGTATCAACAGCCACGACCGCCTGTGCATTACTGATTAATACGGCAACCTCATCAAGGTTCATTTTGGGACAAATCTCGATATTCGGCCGCTCCAGGGCAATCGCGAGAGCATACTTGAATTCTGTTTCATTTCCCCATAACAACTTGATTTTGATACCATTTTCCAGCGCTATTTCGGCAAGCTGCTGCCAATATTCAACAGGCCACTGCTTACTTTGCCAGGTTGTCCCGTGTAAAAAAACCAAATAAGGGTGGGTTGTTTCGCTGCCTGGAAATTGCTCTCTATCCAGTCCGTAACAAATTGTTTCATCTATGTCATAACCCAGGGCACCAGCGAATAGCCGGCGGGCACGGTAAACCGCATGCTGATCCGTGCTCACGGCTAACTTAAGGTGATAAAGCTGGCTGGCTGGTGCCTCCTTGATACTGAATCTATCGTAACCTGCACGCTGTCCCTTTGCCATTTTAGCCAATATTGCGCTTTTGAGCAGGCCTTGTGCATCGATAATCAGATCATAGGGGTCACGGCTGACCTGTTTCGACAGTGCCCTCAGCTCAGGCAAAAATTTAGCTGGCTGTCTGCGCCAGCGCCGGGTTGCAGCTGTGTAGATGTTCGACACTGAAGGGTGCCACCGTACAATCGCCTGAAAATTTTCATCAACCAGCCAGTCTATTTCTATTTTCTCGACGTGTTTAGCAGCGTCGGTAACAGCAGGAAGTGTGTGAATCACGTCTCCCAAAGACGTTAATTTAACAACTAAAATTCGCATCTTCTCACTAATGAACCAACTCAGTTATTGCCCGGTCGACCATCGCCACATCAATATCATATAAACATTTTAAATGGCCCAGAGGACAATGGCGCTTAAAACATGGAGCGCAATCTAGCTTCAGCCAAATGCAGCGCGACTGGCTGGATAATGGCGGTGTCATATCGGGACTGGAGGAGCCATATAGTGCAACTAAGGGCCGATTCAGAGATGCTGCCAAATGCATCAAGCCAGAATCATTGGTCACCACGATATCCGCCAGGCTCATTAAATCAATCGCCTGCGTTAAATTTGTCTTACCAGCCAGATTCTGGCAGCACTGCCCGGCTAGTTGATCAATTGACTCGCAAATTTCCCTGTCTTTTTCAGAGCCCATCAACCAAATTTGCCAGCCATTTACTGCCCGCGCTCTCGCAAGCGCTGCAAAACGCTGAATCGGCCAGCGTTTGGCCGGTCCGTATTCAGCTCCGGGACATAAAATAAGCAACGCTGAATGCTCGGAATCAACGAAACCAAATTGCAGGGCTACCGCCTTTGCCTGCGCCTGATCGCAAACCAATTCCGGCACCGGGCAATCAGCCAGGCTTAATGACTCGCCCGATAAGTTGACGAAGCGCTGTACGGTCGTTGGTAAACTGGATTTATCGAGCTTATAAATATCGTTGACCAGACCATAACGCTGTTCACCCAGATACCCCGTTCGTTTTGGAATACCTGCGAGAAAAGGTATTAGTGCTGATTTAAACGACCCCGGCAAGATTATTGCCTGGTCGAAGTCCAGTTTTTTTAATTCCTGCGCGAGTTTGAACCGTGCGTACAGGCCCAGGCGGCCATGACCTACCGGCATCACCTGTGTTGCGCTGACTTGTGGCATCCGAGTCAGAACTGGATGCGTCCAGCTCGGCGCCAATACGCTGATTTTAATGTTTGGCGCAAGTTGCTTAAGCTTTTTGAATAAGCTTTGTGCCATAATCATGTCACCAACCCAACTCGGGCCGACGATTAAAATTTGCCGTGAAGTTTCCAATATTTACAACGCTTGTACTTGTGTTTATATGCACCAGGATTAGCTTTGCCGTAACTATATCAGAATTATCACCTGCTCATCCTCGACCATATTTACTCCCTGAGGCTCAGAAAATTCAGCTCCGGCGCTTGATTGATGAGAAGCCGTGGGCACGACAAAGTTTTAGTGATTTAAAACGCAGTGCAATCGAAGGTGACGGCTACAGCGCAGCCTTTTTATTTGCATTAACCGATGAGCAATGGTATCTGCCAATTGCCAAAAAATGGCTTGTCAGTATTGCAGAAAGTGGCGGAGATTTGGGCCAGCGCGCGCTTCAGGCCGATGCGAGTTTTTTTAAACAGGGTATGCCGTGGCTGGGCGATGTTTACTACAATCTCGACACCCGCCCACTTAAGGCCTTTGATTTTATATATAGCAGTCTAACGCCATCAGAACGCAAACGAATCCAGGAGGGACTGACCGCTTCGGCGATGTTCAGGAAAAATGCCATGGATACCTGGTGGCAAACACCGAACCTGGTCTTCAAGCCAACATCAATGGTGGCCATTCATGGATTGCTGACGCAGGATCCCACGTTTATAGACTGGGGGTTTTTTCGAAAGTCAAACTCCAACCTTGGTGGCTATTTTTCAACCTTGAATAACATGCTTAAGGATAACGGCCCCTGGAATGAAGCGCCAGTTTATGCAGTCTCACACCGGCCATTATCGATGTCACTGGAAATTACTGATTACCTTAACCGGCTCACTGGTAAGGATTGGTTTAATCGGATTTTACCGGGTGGCAGCAGTGTACGTGGCCTGATGGATTATTACATCAATACAACCTACCCCGCTGAAACAAGACCTAACGGCAGCAAGGTCTATCGACTGTTGACCTTTGGCGATGCCGCAACCGGCCAGCATGGAGATCTATACCTGTATTCTGACAACCCGCGCCAGAGGAACCTAAAGCAGGAACTGACGCTGGCTTACAAAATTTCGCACGACCCCGATTATGCCGCATTTTTAAAGCCTGATGAAAACTACCGTGCAGATCTTATTAATAATCCGCAATTGCCCCTTTCACCATTATTGCCCAAAGCACCCTCGTCAATCTGGAAGAATTTTGGCCTATCTTTTATAAGATCAGATAACTCTCGAGCCTACTGGAACAACCCCGACGCTATGGCAGCATCCCTGATCTTCAGGCAGGGCTACGGGCATGGACATGCAGATGCATTATCAATAACCCTGTTTGCTGCGGGTCAGCTTTTTTACCCTGACTACAACGCAGTACAGTATGAAAATCCCGCTACCGGCTGGACAGCAAACAGCGTGGCGCACAATACTGTCGTGGTGGATGGAATGAACAGTTCATTGCCAAAATCAGTATACACATTTCATGATTTCAGTGCTGAACTTAGCGTCCTTACGGCACACGTAAATGAGCCGCTGGGAATTAAAAAAGCACGTACCCTGGCGCTAACCCCGGATTACCTGCTGGATGTCTTTCATGTCAACAGCCTGACCGCCAGAACCTTTGACTACCTGCTGCACAGCTTTGCAAAAATCGAGCTTGAAAACTTGGCGGAATTCCTGCCACAAGCACCCTTTAGCCCCAGGTACAGCAGTATTAAAGATTTTAAAGCACTGGCCACGAATAAGCTTTGGTCTGTTCAATTCAAGATGGATTTAGAGCAACAATTAAAACGAACTAAGGCATTAATAAATCAGTTTAATGCTGCAAGTACTAACCAACAGGATCTCGAAGCGGCCTTCGGCGTGGACAAAACCAATTCGTTCAGAGCCTCTGGTATTAGTCTGAATATGGCTGCAGAAGCAAACACCGAAATAGGCATCGGCGAGG
>JAHEKD010000111.1:0-3532 GCA_024638545.1 Gammaproteobacteria bacterium | reverse complement strand
AAGCACGGTTTAATTTTTTTAGCTGCCCGCCGAAAAGGCAAAAAAAAGACCACATTCATTTCCACCCACAGACCTTATTATGCTGATAGCAGAATTTCTGCACACACGCTTGAAACCTTGATCGACAATCATGAGGGCACAGTTGTAAAAATCTCAACAGATTCATTCGTGGATATTCATGCTATCAGTCATCTTAAGGGAAAAACCAGTTTGAGCGATCGAAATGCAGCAATTCTGGCCGAATTCACCGACTATGCCTATCTGCGCGCTGATAAAAAGACTTCTGAATTTAAGCAGGGGGGTGGTAACTGGGAGCGTTTATCATTTCCAGCTGAAGCCACCGGGTTAAGTAACGATATATCCTCAGGGATTATCGATGAGGTTGATTTTGTTGATTATATCTCCAGTGACACAAAAATACAGGTCAACAGCTTTCCTGAGCTCGTAGTACTCAAGGATTTCGCAAACTCAGAGTTCACATTATCAGTGACAAACCTGACCAATAAAGCCGTCGATGCATCCCTTAGCTTACCGGCAATAACAGCTTATTCGATTCCGCAGTCCAATTTTCAACTTGGACTGATTCCTGCCTATCAAACCCACTCCACAAGAATCAGCCTGGGTCGCTATTCGAAACCCGCTGGCATTGACGCCCTGCCCATTTACATTCACCTGGACAATAGTGATCAGCCAGTCAGTCATGGAATTATGGTCAGTGCTGGTCCGGGACTGGTTGAAAATTATGATGATATCAACAACCCCAGCTATAGGATTCATACATACAGCTCCAGCATAGATGTTTCAATGCGCGACGGCGGTGTCCAGCGCATCAGGGATAAGCAGGGCAATGAGATCTATTCGGGCCAACCCCTATTCAAATTATCAGATGGCCAGACGAGCTATTCATCATTAGGGAATACAATCAAGACATCCTACACGTGGCCCAATAAAGAGCAAGCCTCGGTGATTACAGAAATTAACAATCTCATACGCTGGCAGCTGCTGACAATCCAGGATCGTTTTTACGTCAAGCTCGATGATGTTTACACACGCCTGGATACGGTAAGCTTTGTTTTTGATAAACAAAATAGTGCCATTGACTGGAATGGAGCACACTATGTTGCCGAGGGTAAAAAAGCCTTATTGTCGTCGGCTCACTCAAAAATTATCGACACCAGGGCACTCGAGCTGCCGTTGAATGATAGCAATGTAAGTATCTGCATCAACAATCTTGCATCCAGGCAATGGATTAATACCAATGAATCGCTAGGCCTGGTGATAAGCCGTAACAAAAATGAACAATGGAGCTTTGGTATTTGTGATCACGACGCGCTCGAGGAATGGACTAATTAGATATTAACCAAAGACCTTTGTCAGACAGCGAATTACCCTCAACCAGGACCCTCATGGAACCAAATTCATAGACAATGCCGTTAATTTTTATCTTGGCCGGGTTGGCATCAACAATCATATTATCAATCTGCTCATCGAGACCGATATTGGCGGAGACTCTCCACAGATCAATGTCTTGTGCGAGCTGAGCTTTGGTAATAATAATTTCGTCCAGCCAGCTGATGATCCCTTGTTTCAAGTAGTCCAGTTTGCGATTATTTATTAACGCATTAACCTGATCCATCAGCTGGTTAAGCAAACGATCATCCCGCTTTGAATAATCAGCCTGTTGTGAAGGATTCCAATACAGCAGGTAGTCTATCCCGCTGAGCAGCGTATGAAATATTAGCTCCTGATAGAAATCATTGTCTTTCAAATGGCTATAGCTAAAACCCTTATAAGCCACCCAGGGCGAAACAGGTACAGGTGATGAAAGCAACATGGCCCTGAGCTTGTTTAACGCAAATCGAAAGGCGTTGAATGGCGTATTGGCATATTCGACGTCCCCGAGCACGGTGCCTGCAGGTAAATTCATCCAGCCATAAAGTTCCCTGGACTGGTGACTACCAACATGAATACCATCGGTGTATCGGTGCCGGTTGTTACCGTAAATGTCCGGGAATTCAAATTCAGATGACTGATAGTAATAGCCATAGTTCGAAAAATCGGCGTCAGGATAAAATTTATTGAGCGGTTGATATATTGCCTGCTCAATATATTTTGCCAGGTGCGCCCAGGAAAATGCTGACCACTTCAGGTGATTATCATTTTCAAACCAAAGCTTAATTGATTTTAAATCCTCCATGCCAACAGCGTTTTTTATATCTGAAAATCTGCTATCGCCCTGAATTGCATCCAGATAATGGTCCAGGCCACAGGGGTAATTTTTTTCAACCAGATCAAGCAGGTGCCAATAAGAAAAACCCTGTTCAAAATCTAGCACCAATACGTCAAGTTTGCCGCCGGCTTCACTATATAATCTGAAAAATTCCGTGAATTTTCGCCTGATCTGGGCGACACCTTTATCCCACCACAAACTGCGATAAGGTCTAAATCCATCCTCGTACATGCATCCGGCGACCGCGCCAGTGGCTGTGAAGAGAAAATCACCATTACTGGGTAATGACATAGACCGATGTATGTCCCAGCTGAACAGCACACGATGGCCCTCTGGCATTGACTGTGTCGCTTCGACAGCACTAGCAACATAGGCTTGCATGTCCTGAGCATCAGCTGATTTTAACCAGTGAAACGCCACAATATTGGAATAATCATCTGCAACCTGACTCCAGCTGTAGGCAACAAAATTACGGCTTTCATTTTTATGACTATCTGCGCAAGCGCTGAAGCTGGTCCAAACCAGTAAAAACGAGATCATGAACGCGCTAATATATTTAGCCTGCATATCGTACCAGTTGTATAGATTTCAGCGCGAATTCCTCCTAAGCCCGAATCGATTTTTAATCAACGTGTGTCCCCGGAAGCGTCAAAAATCTTGCACCAGATATCGCTGGAGCTTTGCATTTGATGACTAAGCTTAAGTCGCCGAGATTCATCAATCATGCTGTTGAGCTTAAACTGATTTTCAACTTCCAAAATGGTTTGATATGTTTCAATTAATGTTCCTGCATTTGATAAATCAAGTATTTGATGTTGCTGTGAAAATTTTAATACATCGATCACAGATCTGCACTCGCAGATATCCGGGTACAGATCGGCAAAACCAAGCACTAGATATTGGCTGATAAATTCAATATCTATCATGCCGCCGGGATCAACCTTATAGGCAACAGCTGTGGCAGTGCTGGACTCACGCATTCGCCTTCGCATAGATGAAATCTCACTAATCAGCTCCGACCTCTCTCTTGGCTGGCATAACAGCTCAAGGCGCAACTGCCGAAAAGATTTTCTCAGCCTGGAGCAGGGTGATATCATCCTGGCTTTTACAAAGGCCTGGAGTTCCCACAACCAGGCCTGTTCCTTGAGGTATTTTTGATACTGGGTCAAAGAGGAAACCAGCAGGCCCGAACGTCCGCTGGGGCGTAAGCGCGTATCAACATCATACAGCTTGCCCGCAGAAGTCTGCATTGTTAACATAGTCACTATACGTTGCACTAATCTTGAATAATAGTAATCAGCC
>JAHEKD010000110.1 GCA_024638545.1 Gammaproteobacteria bacterium | reverse complement strand
GATATCAGTGCGCACACCAGTGGTGAAATGCAGGTGTTGAAGATACAGCGCAAAGAGCAGGCATTTATCACGCCACTGCCTGATGTAAAGATCAAGGCCGATGACCGGCTGTTCGTCATGGACACGCCCACAAGACTTAAGGAGTTCGAACAGCAACTAGGCGCCACACTTTATTCAAAAGGTCATGAAGTCAGCGATGATCACCCGCTTTCAGAAAATGAGCAGCACCTGGCCGAACTGGTTATCGACCGGGGATCTCCGATGGTACACCGAACGCTTAACGAAGTTCACTTTGCCAGAATCTACAATCTTGTAACGCTAGCGATTCACCGCAAGGGGAAAATCCTTGAACACGTTCCCAAGGGGATCGAGGGCACACAACTCCGTCTTGGCGACGTGCTGCTTGTTCAGGGTTCCAATGAAAATATCGAAAAAGTTAAACACAGCGGACATTTCCTGGTGCTCGATGCGACTATTGAACTGCCACTGACAAAATACGCGCCGCGCGCGCTGGTCATCATGGCCCTGATCATTGGTGTCGCGGCGATGGGGATATTGCCTATTTCAATCAGTGCGCTTGCCGGTGCATTATTGATGTTATTGACCAACTGCCTGAAATGGCAGGATGTTCGCCGAGCGCTAAGCTCACAGATAATTCTCATCGTGGTCGCCAGTCTGGCACTTGGTTCAGCATTGGTTCAGACCGGTGCAACAGATTACATTGCACATCAATTTGTGGTGTTAACGCAGGGTCTGTCCAGTCGATTGACATTCAGTGCCTTAATGCTGTTAATGGCGGTGTTAACGAATGTTGTATCGAATAATGCAGCGGCAGTCATTGGCACACCTGTCGCGGTGAGTATTGCGCAGGAGATCGGACTGCCGGTGGAAGCATTTGTCCTTGCTGTACTTTTTGGTGCAAATATGAGTTTTGCAACCCCTATGGCTTATCAAACCAACCTGCTGGTAATGAACGCAGGCGGTTATACCTTCATGGATTTTGTAAAAGTGGGAGCTCCCTTGACGCTTATTGTTTGGGTCTGCCTGAGCATCGTCGTACCGCTGCTTTACGGCTTCTAGCCCGAATCAGGATAAACGCGGGTTGTCGCCCCGGTTTATATCATGGGTCTGGCGTCATTAAGCAATGTATTTTCGACTAGATGCCGTATTTCACGATTATTGTTTAAGAATTCCTTAAGATTTCCTGTTTATGATCCAATCCTCAACTACATATTGGAGACAAACAATTATGCGAAATATGCTTGCCGTTACCACATTAATTTTTGCAACCTCTGCCCTTGCAGGGCCTCAATGTGCTGAACAACAGACAGACCAATGGCTTAGTGAGGACGACATGAAAGCCAGGATAGCCGAGATGGGTTTTACCTACGATAAATTTAAAATCAGCCGCGGCAACTGTTATGAAATTTACGGTCATAATGCGGACGGTGAAAAAGTCGAAGTTTACTTTGACCCGCTCAGCGGTGACGTAGTCGAACAGGAAACACAATCCTGATGATAACTATCAATAGGCTATACAAGGATTCATCCCGCACAGTGTTAGTGTGGGATGGGTTTGTAAGAGTATTTCATTGGAGTATTGTTTCTGGGTTTTTGCTTAACCGGTTTATTGTAGAAGACAATAATGCCTTGCATAACTGGATAGGCTATTTTGTTTTAGCGATGATTCTTCTAAGACTATTATGGGGATTTACCGGCAGTCATTATGCAAAGTTCAGGAATTTTGTTCCAGGCATGAAATCATTAATTACCTATCTCATCGACCTTGTTAATTTCAGGGAGCGTGATTATCAGGGCCATAATCCCGCAGGTGCAGTGATGATAATCATGTTGATATTGCTGATGATGACAATATGTATCAGCGGCTGGATGATGGGCCTGGATAAATTCTGGGGTGAAGACTGGGTCGAAGATCTACACTACTACGGCAGCAGCGGTATGCTCTATTTGATGAGTGTACATGCTGCAGGTGTTTTCTACGCAAGTTTCAGGCACAAACAGAACCTTGTTGTTTCGATGGTCACAGGCAGAAAATCAAGGCAACGCGAGAATTACTCCACCCGGAGTGAAAACCAGTCTTTACCTGTTAATCATACCGGCTAACAGTCTCAAATTAATCTGGTTAGTTAAAACGGGTAACACACTTTGCCGGCCAGCGGCATGACAGCCTGTCTTCTCGCGTGTTTAACCTATGAGCCTACTGCACCAGCGGCAGTGCATCCATAATGGCCTTAAACCAGCGCTCGGCCATTTCCATTTCACCTTTTTCATTGGGATGCACACCGTCATAGGTCAGCTCGTTAACGTCAAAACCTTCGAACATGTCGACCAGTATCACCGGCGATTCATCCGTATTGATTTCATCCACAACGGCCGGAATTAATCCGGCAAGCTGCTCCACCGCTGCGGCCTCGCGTTTGCCTTTTGCAGTCGGTATGACTTTTGCCAGCAAGGTCACTACATTCGGATTGTCTTCTCTTAATTTTTCGACAATTGCTTTTAACTCGTTCGCCGTTTGATTATTGTCCTGCCCCATGAAAGCGTCATTAGTCCCCAGGTGAACCAGTGCGATGTCGAAATCGTAGCTCTGCATCCACTCGCCGAGGCTGCCTGAACCGGTATTGTTATTCGGGTTTCGTCCTCCCCAGATATGATTAACTTCCCAGGCAAAATGGCCTTCATGATCCTTATCAAATGCCTGGCCTTTATAATCAGGTTGCGGCGTTTCACCTTTGGAGTAGGTATCAAGCTGGGAGTTCATTGAGCCGACGAAATCAAACTCGACACCGGCATCGATAAGTTTCTTCCAGAGGAAATACCGGTAGCTGGCGCGGTTGACTTCAGCGTGCGTAATGGAGTCGCCCAGGGGTAGAAATTTTATCGTCTTGTCTGCGTTTGCGTTCTGTACAGACACAGAAAACGCTGTAATTATCAGCAACAATGATGCGCTGCGGATATTTAGACTGTATCGGCTCTTTGTGTAATAAAATTTGCGAAGTAAGGTATTAATCATATCGTTGTTCCTCATGTCAAGCGCATTAAATGATACTTAATCCAGATGAACTGATGATAAATAAACACGGATAAAAGACAAGCCTGAAATCGGGACAGATGTTCCGGATTCCGGCCGTTTTGCAATCAACAACGATTTGTCAATTAATTATCCGGCCTTGAAGCGGATTCAGACCACTTTCACGCTTGATTGCGAATCTGGCATGAGGTTACCCGGCTTTTCATTTACCAGCGATTTGCGAACCACCAGCAAGGCAACACCATATATGATCAACGCAAGCAAGAGCACCGTGGTAAAACTCGAATTAATCGAGATGACAATTGCAAGATAACCACCCAATACAGTGAAGAATCCGTTCAGAGCCCAGGCCCAGGGAATAGCCGCAGGGTTATTATTCGCCAAACCCAGGATGCCGATCGGAAACGGCATGCCCAGGAAAAATGCCAGTGGTGCAATCATTATCGCACCCGTGATCAAACGAACCGGCAGTGAATAGCTTAACAAAAGATAAAATAATTTTTCGAATGAGAAAATGAAGATCAAACCATAAATAATGATCATGAAGAACACTATTGAAGTCCGATTGCCCGCGATGCGTAAAAATCGGCTGCTACAAACGCTGCCAAGACCGGCACTTAATAACATGGTGCTGATAACCAGCACAAAGGTGTGCACCGGGAACCCGATTAACTTATGAAAAATCTGTATTAAGACCACCTGCAGCATGATGAATCCCAGGCCAAGACAGGCAAAATAAATAATATCTCCAGACATGCCCGGCCAGGTTGAATGCTTTAAATTTGTGCGCAATAGCGGAGCTGCTATAAAAACAAGCGAAAAAACAATCGACACCGCACCGACAACAATTAAATGAATCCAGTCCTTTGGATAGCCATTATTAAGCTGTGTATTCAAAAGGTAGGCCGTGTTCGCATCGAGTACATTTTCTTTACCAGCTTCAAGTAAATCGAGATTTTTCCGGATCATGCTGAAAAATGGCGAAAAGTCCGTCACCGGTGTCAGGTCCCAGGGCAGCTCATCGGCAATAGCGCGAGGGAATGGAGATTGCAGCAGTGCATTACTGACAATATTATCCTTATCGTCCAGCGGGTTGAAGGCGATGAAGTTCGTAGGCACTTCAATGCCGGGTGAAAAATTCATGGAGGCATCACCGTCTTCCGTCAGCCAGATTGAAAAACCGTTCCGTCTGCCTGCCCCGGGGGCTGAAACGCTGACAACATATTCATTGCCCCGGATGCCAGTCAAGGTCTCGAATCTTGCAGTCACAACGGTATTATCTGCAATCATTCTACCCGGCACGGTGGCCTGCCTGAGCCGCTGGCGGTTCTTATCGTAAAGATCTACTTGCACGTCATAGGCCAGACCATTTTGCAGATAGGTTCCTACCGCGAACTGAATGCCATTAGTATAATCACCTTTGCCAGTAAGCGTGGTTTCAAATGGTTTACCGGCATAAAGACGATGGCTGGGCTTAACACGTTTTGGCCTTGCCGCTTCATAGCTTTTCTTTCTGTTAACATAGCTGATCACCGTATCAATTTCTGACTGTGACCAGGGCTGCATTTTTATTAACAACGTCGGTAATGTATCGGCAATTCGCGGTTCAATGACCAGGACATGCCTGTAGAAATCAGTGCGCCCGGATTGGTGCCAGGCTTGCGCGGCAGTGGTTAACATTCGCGGATAGATGTGATGGTTAATCTGCATCATGCCATCCTCTTTCAGGTGTTCGAAATACTCCAGATACGCCTCTACAGTCTGTAAATAAGCAACACCGGCAGCGGTTGCGCCCTGGGTGATGCTGGAGGTGGAGTGATTGGAAAACATCTGAATAATGTCATATCGTTTATCCGTGGACCGTAAATAACTTCTGCCTTCACCGATGACAGGCGTTACTGTCGGATGATTATAGATGCCGCCACCATAGTCTTTGAACTCGTAGCGTTCAGCACTAATAATTGCCCCAACCAGTTCAACCGCATCAATATGCTTCGCTCCAAAAGCTATTGCGGCCTTGGTTTCCCCACCGGCAGACGAGCCAATGATCAGGACTTCCGGCTCGATGTTTTTGGTGTCAGCAAGATAATGAACGATTGAATTTCGGCCAAAAAAGAAACTATCAGGTTGCTCCTGCCTGACTCTGTCGAAATAAGTGAAGTCACCATTGAACCTGCCCAGCCAGGACCCCTGCGTACCGCCATCAAGCGAAAACAACAGGGCATTGGGCCTGGCATTCATGACATCCAGCTTCGATACCGGATCCCATTTGACCATGATACGTTTGCCTTTTTCGATCATCTCGTCATTCCCGCGCTTATTGGCATGACCTTCGAATTCGATATAGTCATCCTTGATGATCGGTATAGAAATTAGTGCAACAATAATCAAAACAACGAATCCGGTGATGGTTTTAGCAGGCTGTGCAAAACAGACAAAGGCAATCATACTCGCTGCAGAGGCAATTAATATAAGGCCACCCGGCCCATAAGTCGGCATTAAAGGGATAAACACCAGGCAGGCTAAGCCGGCAGCAATAAGATCGAAGAAATAGAGCCGGCCGATATCTTTCGAGTAAGTTTGAAATATCAGCGCAAGTGCCATTCCCGCCGTGAAAAAAGGCAACACCAGGGCCAGGTACATGCCCGACCAGCAAAGAATCTGTATGAGTATATTCTGCTGATTTATTTCAAAGCCAAATGGCAGACTGTTAAAGATGACAATCACCATCGGTGCAAAAAATGAAAATCCGATTGCCAGACGCGCTACTGCTCGATTTAAATTTACGGTTTTAATCGGAAATAAATAGAGATAGATGCCTCCCAGTCCCAGTGCAAACATCGCTGAAGTCAAAGCCATGTAACCTGTGTTGGGCGCAAGAATAACTTCCATAATTCTGATCATCGACAGTTCCATGGTCAAAACCGCGAAAGAAATCGCAGCCACACCAAGGCAAATGGATGTTTGTGCCGATTTGTTCTCTTTTAGCATCGGTGGATAGAGAATCGAATTGAGTAGCAGTTGACAGTATAAAAGGGGCGCAAATATATCACGGAATCAAAAGTAATAAAACGTCAGCGGCGTTTTCATGATTAGCGGGTTATTGCGTTATCTCCCTGACGATAATTAAGAAAATGCTATCAAATTCAAGAACTAATAGATAAATTCGCCCGTTTTTAATCTAACAGGTGCCGTAATGACAATGACGTTCACCACCATCAGCCTGACGGCAAAGGTTCACTGATAAAAATATCCGGCCAGTTGTCATTTCCCGTATGAAACGTCAGACGATTTGCGGTCTCAGCTGGCGTGCCGACCTGCCAGAGAAAAATCTCATAGTCTGCAGCATCATGCTCGTGATCACCGGTGCTTGAGCCAAAGATTAAGTAATCTTCAGATGAGGATAGCTTCGGAAAATATTCATGACTGTAATCACCTGGCAAATCCAGCCACATCGTTTTTTTGTCTTTTTCAGGTTCATAAATATAGAATGCATTTTTCTGCTTACCGCCATAATCAACATAATAGAGAAAACTGCCGTCGCGACTCCATGTTAACTGGCAGCCATCGGCGATCTCCCTGAACTGCCCGTCGAAGTCGCTGATGCCAATGCGATGCTGGCCACCACGTAATGTCACTGACATATGCTTCCGGTTTGGGCTGATATGCGGCGTTTGTAGTATGGTTTTGTTGCCTATATCACCTTCGCCACTCCTGTAAACTACAGCTTCCTTACCCGATTTAACGTTTATTTGCGTAAACTCTATTAAATTTCGCAGGAAATAGACATACTTACCGTCTGCAGACCAGGTTGGCCAGTTTGCATTCTTTGCCAGCAGGCGCTCCTCACCAGTTTTAAGATTCAATATGATGACATCCCAGGGTGCCTGATTACGCTGCGAAACCCAGGGAATGTGTGAGCGTGAAAACACGACATGGCTGCCATCCGGCGATATTCTTGAATGAAATTCGGTATGCGGGTGGCTGGTTAGGCGTGTGATTTTGCGATCAGGCAAATCCATTCTCAGAATATCGTGATTTCCGAACCGGTTTGAGCTCCAGACAACAAACCCCCTGGGCAGGCTCTCCGCCAGGGCGACATCCCGTTCCAGAACAGATTCACCGGCTGGCGGTGGTGTAAATCGGCCCTGCTTAAGTTTCCAGCGCATGCCCCCGGCCACCGCAACGGCAAGAAAACACACGATGCCAATTCTAAACACTATTTTTCTCTTGCCAAGAGTCATCAAATCATGCGAATCTAGTGAATGTCAATCTAATCGTTGCCTGGAAACAGATCATAGTCAGCAATTACTGTCTAAGAGCTGAATTTTATGGCTAGCCCGCATTTCTCACCACCCTGCTACTGCGACGGTCCCTTGCCACGCCCTGTGGGCATTTTATTCGATCAGGGTCCTCGAAATCGTGTCAACGATGCCTGCGGGCCCTTGT
>JAHEKD010000109.1 GCA_024638545.1 Gammaproteobacteria bacterium | reverse complement strand
TCATGTTAATGCTTCCTGTGCGAAATGCAAGGCTTTCGGACCACAAACCCGCATTTCTCACCAGGCTGTGAAGATAAAGTGAGCTAAAAACAAACAGGACGGCGTGTCGTCGTTCTTCGCCATCTATAGAGTTGAACATAACGCCTTGATTTAGAATACTTGCCCTAAAAATCGGTCGCCCGGTGAAAAATGCGTATGTGGTCGTTGACGATATTCTGGTCGCTTCCGGAATGTTGAATACTCCGGCAGCCCCTATTGGAGACACTGGCGTGTATTGGTGAGTGTGATTGCGCATATCCAGATCTGCCAATGCCCTTAACGTGTAAGACGATTGCGCTCCAGCCACGATTTTAAAGGCTGTAATTCCCGATGCTGCAGATGTGAACTGAGCAGTGCATCTACACGCGCTAAATGCTTCAGATAGTGGTGTTTGCTGTCTCGAACCGACAGGCGAGTAAATATGCCCAGTACCTTGCAATGGCGCTGGGCACCAAGCACCGTGTACCAGCGTATAAAAACATCCCGGTCGAGCTGATCGAACGCATTCAAATATCGCTTTAGCATCTGCGCCTGTAAGGTTGCGTCGATGTCACGCCTGGCATCTTCCAATAAAGACACCAGGTCATATGCCCCAGATCCGATGACTGCATCCTGAAAATCAAGCAATCCGCATCCCCCACCATCAAGTTTGACCAGGTTGTCAACATGATAGTCTCTTAAGACCAGTGTTTTTTCTGCTGCAGGAAGTGAACAGATGATTGATTCCCAGCATCGAATATAGCGGTCACGGTTAGCCTTTGATATTTGTTTACCCGTGCGATACGGATAGTACCAGTCAGGTAATAACAGGGCCTCATTGATTAACATCTTGGTGGAATAACCGGGTACCGTAATGTTTTTCGCCTGCGGATTTTTATGCAGATTTATCAATGTATCAACGGCAAGATGATAAAGTTCGCCTTCATCATGACCCAGCGATAACAATCTTGTGAATGTATTATCGCCAAAATCCTCCAGCAAAATAAAACCGTGTTCAGTATCAAATTCAAGAATAGCCGGGGCATGAAAATGCATGCGAGACAGGTGATTAGCAATCTTTATAAACGGTCCAATTTCTTCTTTTGCCGGCGGAGCGTCCATTAAAATGTAAGTTCGTCTCTGGTCATGAACTCTAAAATATCGGCGAAATGATGCATCCTGTGCCAGGGATTCATGTCTTGCTGAATGTAAATTGCATGAATCCAGGAAGTCTCGCCTTAATTTTTGTCGATTGCCGTTCATTGTTTACAGACCGGATGTTGCGTAGATCTTTTGCACCTCCCACTCATGGCCAGGCTTGTTTTAATTATCTGGATACTTTGCAAGTGTTTACATTGTCGCTTGCGGGCTTTGAAAAGAGCCATATAGTCAATCGCCACAGCACTGGAAGAGAGCCAATCAGGGCGCAATACGCCTAGTTTATCTTCACCGAACGATATTCACCACTTATTTTAAAAATCAATCGCTTCTGATCAATTCCTGAATTGATTTTTCATTCCTGCGTGATTATCGCTGTGAATTTCCACAAAGCCGGAAAATTACGATTGTCAATCATTTCAGCATATAAGATACTCGGGGTTGATGAAAAATTACAAATTTGGATAGATGACCGAAAGTATACTGACCGAACTTTATTCGCAGATTCTCAATCAAATTGGCGAAGATATCAATCGTGACGGCCTGGTGAATACACCCGGCAGGGCGGCTCGGGCCATTCAATACCTGACAAAAGGATACAGCCAGAATCTGCAGGATGTTGTAAACAATGCGGTATTTGAAACTGATAATAATCAAATGGTGATCGTAAAAGATATTGAGCTTTATTCGCTTTGCGAACATCATCTTCTGCCATTTATCGGCAAGTGTCATGTGGCCTATCTGCCAAAGGGCAAAGTCATCGGGTTATCCAAGATTGCCAGGATTGTTGATATGTATGCGAGGCGTCTCCAGATTCAGGAGACTCTCACCAATCAAATTGCCCTGGCCATCCAGACAGTGACCAACAGCGCGGGCGTCGGTGTGATCATTGAGGCGCAACATTTGTGCATGATGATGCGTGGGGTCGAAAAACAAAACTCAGTGATGAAGACCTCAATGATGCTGGGTGCATTCAAAGCCAGTGTTAATACCCGACTTGAATTTTTAAATCTGGTTAAAGATTAGCAAAGAACTCTAATCGGGCATGGCCATAAATCTATGCTAGAATATTTTCATTATTTTTAAAGGAGCAAAGACCAGTGAGTATCCAATCTACTAATACAAATATCTTGGCAGATGTTTTGTTTCCGGTAAAAGAGAACGCGATTTTGCGAAATTTTCTACTGGCGGTTGCCGGCTCTCTCGTCTTGTGGGCAAGTGCAAAAGTTAAAATTCCATTCTATCCCGTACCCATGACGATGACGACTTTTGTCGTCCTCGTCATTGGCATGGTTTATGGCTGGAAGCTGGGTGCGGCGACAGTTCTGCTTTATCTCGCGGAAGGCGCTGTCGGACTGCCAGTCTTCGCTGGTACACCTGAAAAAGGTATTGGAATCGCCTACATTCTGGGCCCGACAGGCGGATATCTCGTCGGTTATGTTCTGGCAGCAGCGATTTGCGGCTATCTTGCACAATTAAACTGGGATAAACGCGCCTCATTAACAGCATTGGCGATGTTGATAGGTAATCTGGCGATATATGTTCCAGGGCTGCTCTGGCTGGGCATCCTGCTGGGCTGGGACAAACCCGTTTTGGAATGGGGACTGATTCCGTTTATTGGCGGTGATTTATTGAAACTGGCACTGGCAGCGGCAAGTATCCCGTTGATATGGAAGTTAAAAAAATCTGCCTGATCCAGTTGGCCCCGAAAAATTTCATACTCAGCATTCGGTTTTCACGATCCCTGTTCTCCTGATCCGGCCACTCTGCGTCATGATAATTCGCACACCCTCCTGCCTTTTGGTGTGACAGATTACAAAACTGCCGTTCGGCCACATGCGGCCATTCCGGTAGAAGATTATTTTTTGTGGGTCGCCTGGTGCGCTGAATCTTAGTTTAATATCGTCAACACTATTACGCTTAACGGCGATGATGGGTTCATGATCATTGAGCGTGTGACTTTCATCGATATCACTGTATGTGATCCAGCCGTTTGACCAGTTAGAGGCCGGATCACAAAAGAGTGAGTTCTCAGAAGGACAAACGATAGTTCTGAATCCGCTCGACCGGCTGTTTGATTGTGCAATTCTCAATGATGAGGCCAATGAGGCGATGGCGTTACTCAACTGTCTTTCTTCGATCAGCTGTTTTACGCCGTAGATAGAGAGCGTGCTTAAAATGCTGATGATTGACAACACAATCATCAGCTCGATCAGGCTGAATCCTTTTTTCATTTGCTGACATCCTTGTCATTATTTGGTTTAGGTTTGGTTCTCCAGGGCCAGGGCTTCCTCCGGCGTGCAGGTCTCAATGCTGAGGGCGTGTATTTGATGAGGCATCATGTCATTCACACAAGCGTAAACTAGCTGGTGACGCTTAATTCGATTAAGGCCATTAAATTTCGCCGAGATTATCATCACACTATAATGGCCCGCACCGCCCTGCGCGCCGGCATGACCGACATGTAAATGGCTGTCATCAGTAATTTCCAGGCTATCCGGCGACAGTCCTGACTGCAGGCGCCGGCGAATAATCTTTATTCGATCAGTTTGCCGATCATCCCGACGATCAGCGCTGTGCTGTTCTATCTTTTTATCCATCATGGTAAAACTTTCTTGAAGGGTTTGATCTCAACGGATTCATAAACGCCGGCCTCAACGTAGGGATCCTGATGTGCCCAGCTTTGCGCATGTTCCAGTGATTCAAATTCTGCAATAATCACGCTCCCCGAAAATCCTGCATCCCCTGGATCTTCGCTGTCAATCACAGGACAGGGTCCGGCCACAAATAAACGCCCCTGTGCTTTAAGATCATCTAATCTTGCTAGATGCTGGTCGCGGACCTTAACTCGCCTGCTCAGCGAGTTATCGAAATCCTTGCCAATTATGACGTACCACATCAGTTGGATTCTTCCTTTTCGGGCGTAACATGCTTGGCAATTATCAACGCTTGTACGATACCAAACGCCAGGGTCAGGGCCATCAGGCCAAAGACCTTAAAGTTAACCCACAGGTCGGTTCGGGCCTGTTCTGTGATATCGCTGCCGCCAAAATAAAAGGCCACGTATACATTCAGGAAACCAACGACCAGGAAAAATAATCCCCAGCTCAGGTTGACTTTAGACCAGATCGGACTGGGCAATGCAATTTGCTTGCCCATAATTTTTTCCATTACAGTGGTTTTACCAATTATTTGTGATCCCAGTATAATTGTACTGAATATCCAGTAGAGTATGGTCGGTTTCCATTTGATAAAGCGGTCATCCTTGAGAAACAGGGTAAGTCCTCCCATAACCAGGATAATAACGAGCGTGATAATGTGCATTTTTTCAAACGTTCGTGTTTTAAGCCAGTACATGCCAACCTGCACTATTGAGCCAATAATGGCGGCAAGCGTAGCTGCGTATATTCCGTATAACTTAAAAGCACCAAAAAACAAAATCAACGGGAACAGGTCGAATAGGAATTTCATTTATGATTCAAGTGGTTAGAATTTTGATAGCCTTATTTTAAACCAAAATTACCGTGACATGATTGAAAATCTTAAGACTGCCGATAAATTTGCAAAATCTTAAAAAAATACAATAACTGTTTTGTTCTTCTTTGTGCCGTGTTCAGCATAAGGTAAAATGCTGGCAAAATAAGGAATCTGGTTTTGGACACAATTAACAGTAATTTTGACTCACCGCCCGGGTTCATGGTGATAGAGGGACCTATCGGTGTTGGAAAAACAAGTCTTGCCAAGCGTCTTGGACAATCCTTCTCAGGTGAGGTTATCCTTGAGCGTCCTGAATTAAATCCTTTTTTGGAGCGTTTTTACAGGGCACCCAGCCAGTATGCCTTGCCCACACAGCTATCCTTTTTGTTTCAGCGTTCACAGATGCTTAAAGGCATCAGGCAGACAGACATGTTTTCAAAAACTCAGGTTGCCGACTTTTTGTTTGAAAAAGATATACTGTTTGCACAGCTAAACCTCGAGGAAGACGAATACCGGCTGTATCAGCAGGTGTACAATCATCTCCTGCCAGATGCGCCGGTGCCTGACCTGGTCATCTATTTACAGGCGCCTGTTGATGTATTACTTAAGCGAATTCGACAGCGTGGCGTTGAATACGAACAGCTGATTGAGCGCGAGTACTTAACCCGGCTATGTGATATCTACTCACGTATGTTTCTGGCGTACAAGCAGTCACCACTGCTAGTTGTCAACGCCGAGAACATTAACTTTGTCGATAATGAATCAGATTACCACACGTTGCTGGAAGAGATAGCCAGAACCAAAAGCGGTCGCCACTTTTTCAATCCACTCTCGGTTGTCTAGCGTTCAGGCAGCTCAGGCCGTTACATTTGAAATAACGGGCGCTGGCACTGTTACAGGTCCAGAGTATGCCTGTTGAATACATCGTCTTTGCTCTAGTTGGCTTTTTCGCTTCAATTATTTCGGCAACATTTGGTTTTGGCACGGCACTGGTTGTGCTGGTCATTGGTTCACATCTACTGCCCATTAAAGAAACAATCGCCCTGGCGACGGTACTGTTTGCCGCGACAACCCTCTGTAAAACAGTCCTATTCACAAAACAGATCGACTGGAAAGTGGTGGCAATCATGTCTTTGGCGAGCCTGCCTTTTGCCTACATAGGGGCAATTGCACTCACCTATGCCCCGGCACAACTAATAAAACGGCTGCTCGGCATTATGGTGCTGATCTATGTTGTTATGGTCTTCTATAAATTGTTTCCAAAAATCACAATTGGAATTCCCGGGCTGGTGTTAGGTTCGGCGGCTTACGGGTTTCTGTCCGGTCTTCTGGGTAGCGGAAATCTAGTAAAAGCTGTTTTATTCAGAGAAATGAATATCACCAAGCAAGCATTTGTAGGCGCGATGGCCGCTACTTCCGTACTGGCAAATTTCGCCAAGTTAACCGCATATACAGCTTCGGGCCTGCTAAGCATAAACTCGTTATGGACGATTCTGGCCCTGATCATTGCCGGCGCATCAGCGTCTTTCATCGGTCGTAGCCTGTTAAGCTATATTTCAGTGGTGCAGTTCGAACGCAGTGTACAGGTGGTGCTGGTTATCAGTGCGCTGGGGTTACTGGTTTAGGCGGGGGGTCGGTGACAAATGCTAACACTAATAATTCTCATTTGTCACCGGTTCCTAAAGTTGCTTTAATTCCTTATTGCATGAATTCTCCGCCATTAACGAAGAAGTTTTCACCCGTGGTAAATTCAGCACCCAGAATACTTTCAACCATGTGGATTACATCAGAGCAGGCACCTAGCCTGGCCATGGGTATAGCGCTTATAACCCTCTGTAAGCCTTCTTTTGTATCGAGTGCATATCGCTCGCGCACCTCTTCAGTATCAACAGCACTTGGAGTTAAGCAGTTGACCCTTATCTCAGGTGCCAGTTCTCGTGCCATACATTTTGTAAGTGCCAGCACACCGCCTTTTGCGCTGCAGAAATTAGCGCCGTTAATTCTGCCCTGAATTCCACAGGCCGCACCAAGATTAATAATTGACCCGGGTCCTTTGCACTGCCTTACAAACTCCTGTGAACAGATAAAGGTTCCCTTCAAATGGGTGTCAACAACCGCATTCCAGTCTTCATCTGTTAGTTCCATAAACGCAGCATCACGATTAATGCCGGCACAATTTATCAACACTTCCACTGCGCCTATCTCATTTGAGGCCTTAACAAACATTTCATTGACTTCCTGTCTATTTCTGACATCGGCAGCAATCGCAAGCAGAGTCCCGGAAGCAGAAGATGAGGCGATCAAACCGGCAATTCGATCTGCTGACGCAGGATGTCGATAGTTCATGACGACGCTATGCCCGGCTGTGACGTGAGGCACCCAGCACCCAGTATCGCTGAGTTGCGGCCGACCATGCTGCACCTTCGAAAAACCTGGAGCGGTCCGCAGGACCACCATCGAATTTTCGCGGTATATAATAAGTAAAGGCTATGGTACAAAGGCCTCCTGGTCGATTCGCAGCAGATTCCTTTGGCCTTCAATTGTTTTCGGAACCCGGCGACAGAGTGTCTATAGCTGATGTCGGCCCAGCAACAGCCAAATAACCCAAACCCGCGCACTCAGGCCCAGATCGTGATCGATCATGGGGGGGTGGTACGCGCCATCAACGCACCGGCTTTGGCACTCTTCGGTTATTTGGAACATGAGCTGCTTGGCCGGCCGGTGGATGAGCTGGTGCCGGATCGGTTCAAGGGCGTTCACCCAGACCACCGGGCCGCGTTTTTGGAAAATCCCCAGCCTGGACGCATGGGCCTGGACAAATGCCTGTGGGGGCGTAAAAAAGGGGGCCAGGAATTCCCAGTAGATATCCATCTTTCCATAAAAGA
>JAHEKD010000549.1 GCA_024638545.1 Gammaproteobacteria bacterium | reverse complement strand
GATTTAGATCTATTATTAATTCTGGATAGAAGTAATGCGCCTCCTGATATATTCCGGAGGCGCATTTTTTTGTAAATTTCCAATACCCGAACGCGAGTTTTATCCATCAAGGAACTATATCTAAAAGTGCTTTGGCTATTTCCTGACTTAGGGCCGCCAACGCTTTGCTCTGGGCGGCGATCAGTTCTTCATACTCAGCTGATGCCAGGGATTCCCGGATGGTGGAATTCCGAACTAGGAGCAGTTTTTTACTTTTAAGATCTTTAATGCTCCAGGTTGCATCGAGCAAAAACGCTTTGGCAAGCTGACTGTCGTAGCGGTTGATATTAAGTACCACCCGGTGGGTGGGGTGGAAAATATTCTCCCGGGTAAAGGGGGTTACACGTTCGGTTTTCAGCAGGGTCGCGATATTTTGCGCCATCACTGACGCAATGTTTGATCGAAGGGGACCGGCCCAGCGCTGGTATTCGGAGAAGCTGATTTCGTTGCCGGCTTCCCGGGTGACAATCTCCGCCCGGTCAACTGCGGCAGGGATGGCAACAGGTCCAACCGCAAGGGTTACATTCAGGGGAAGAGGCTTGCCCGTGGAAGACTGCTCAAGCGGCTGCAGGATGTAAAATTTCGCAGGTGGCGTTCTTCCACCGCAGGCGGTTAGCATAATAATAACGCCAACAAATATTGTCACATATGCAATTTGGATTACCTTCGATTTTTCTGTCATTCTGTCGGTCCTTTCCCCTTGAGCAGTGATTCCGGATGGCGCTCCAGGTAATTCATCAACAGCCGCATTGAGCGTGCCGCGCCGCCGATTTCTTCCAGGGCGGTATTCATTTTGACCTGCAAGGGTGCGTCGGCATTCAGCACCTGTTCGGCATTGGTCAGCGATTTGCGGGCTTCCTCGAGGACGGCACTGATTTCCGGAGTGACAGTGGTTCTCAGGTCGGAAACCAGCAGACGGGTTTCCGCCAGCGTTGCATTCAAGTTTTTAACGGCCTCTAACATTTCGGGCGATTCAGCTATCTGTTTGGCACCATGCACGGTGTCGCGCAGGTCGTTTCCAATCTGTTCGATGGGCAGACTGTCTATCTTCTGGAGAACATTCATGAATTTGGTGCTGATTTCCTCCATTGGGGCCGGTACGGTCGGAAAAACCGAAACGCCGTTTTCATTTGTGATGGTGGCCGGCGGTGCATCCGGAAAAAAATCCAATGCAATCGTTTGCTTCCCGGTCAGCAGGTTACCTGTTTTAAGTTGGGCCCGAAAACCCCTTGTCAGCAGGTTTTCAAGCACCTGCTGGCGTTCGACGTCGTCTCCGATAAACCCGGCTTCGTAAAACCGTTCCGTCTCCATTTCAGCCACTACCCTGATGCTAAAATCTTCTTTCTTATTATCAAAAACAAGTTTGACATCGATCACCTCTCCCATTTGAATTCCCCAGAATTCAACCGGGGCCCCGATGTCCAATCCCCTCACCGACTCATCAAAATAGAGAATCGATTTGCTTTTGACCCAATAGGTTCTTTCCTTGGCCGAGTCGATATTTCTGAAAAGCCTGAACATCGCTTCCGGCTCGGCGGAGGTAGCGGGTGCTTCTGCCTGGGGGATTCCAAAAGCGATTCCGCCGATCAGGATGCTGACCAGCGACTCGGTATCGACCCGCACCCCCTGGGTATCCAGCTGGAAGTCAATCCCGCTGGCATTCCAAAAGCGCGTATTTTGGTACACGTACCCATGATAGGGTGCATGAATGAATATTTTGAAAAGAATGGTGTGACCGTCCTCGGAAAGGTCATAGGCCACCACCTGTCCGGCCTGGATCTTGCGGAAATATACAGGTGAGCCCACATCCAGTGATCCCCGGCTGTCGGCTTTCAACAGAAAATGACGCCCCGGCAGATCGGCGGTCACCAGGGGGGGTTGTTCGAGCCCTTTGAAATGGTGGGTTTTATTACCGGGTTTGCCGGGGTCCAGGGTTATAAAGGCGCCGGAGAACAGCGTGCCCAG
>JAHEKD010000108.1 GCA_024638545.1 Gammaproteobacteria bacterium | reverse complement strand
AGGGAATACCGCTTCCCAGCATGCCGACAATCAATAGCAAACGCCAGGTTTTGAATGCGACTGGAAATTCGCGGCGACGCAGCAAGGAGTAGGTTAGTAATACTATCGCACCAATCAAGACACGGCCTGTTGCGACAGTCAGCGGGGCAACCTCGACCACCGCGATCTTCATCATCATAAAGGCAGAGCCCCACAACATTGCGCACAAGACCAGGGCGATGAAATCTTGAATATTGGCTTTCCTGATGGTAGTTGAAGTATGCGTTAGACTTGCCATTGTTTAATCCTTAATGTCGAGATATTTATTGCAAATGCGCAGACATCGCAGTGTAACCTAAAATTGCAGTGCGCTTGATTTAACGCTTGATTTAAGAACGCTGAAAAATAGACGCCATACAGCGTAACCGGCCGCTCTCATAGCTGTGATCAGCTGTGCCTGGAGCGTTTTTTCTTTTTAAATTTGCTGATTACTTCCCGCCAGAAGAATAGTTCGAGAATCAATCCCAAAACAATAAATATGCCCAGACCCATGATGCCAGCGGCGGCATAGCAACTAACTGCGGCTATAATCAGCAGCAAGATGATTATCCACCTGTACATGCTTATGTCTTTATTTACCTTGTTGACTGGTCAAGCTTTTGAAGATGACATTGATCGTAATGGATTTAGATTAAACATCAGCTGAAAGCGTTACGTTCAACTGTAAAACTTAATAAGGTAATTAAGACTGTTAAAAACGTGCTGCTGTTTTATGGTGTCATGCAGTTACCTGAAACAGTATCTGATCTTGTCTTTAATTGACTGAAAGTTAAAATTTGCGCGGCTGCAGCGCAGTGTTTGATCTGCACAGGTTTCCAATAGATGTCGACTGGGCACTGACGAGCACGCTGATTTGGCATTATAATCATCCCCTTTTAAATGAATCCAAATAAACGTGCAGTCTGAAGACACAATACAGCAAGATTATTTCGGCCATGATCATGTAACGGTCATCGGCCCGGAGAGAGGGCTGCTTGATCTCGATTTGCGGGAACTGTGGGCCTATCGGGAGCTATTTCTGGTACTTGTCTCCCGGGATATAAAGGTAAGATACAAGCAGACGGTGCTTGGTATTGCCTGGGCGGTGATTCAACCGGTCACCACCATGGTTATATTCAGCATGGTATTTGGTAAATTCGCAAGAATTCCATCAGACGGCATTCCATATCCGGTTTTTGTATATGCCGCACTCTTGCCCTGGGGTTTGTTCTCAACAGCCGTCAGCTCGGCCGGCAATTCAATGGTGGGCTCGGCGCATCTGGTGTCAAAGGTCTATTTCCCGCGTGTGTTAATTCCAATAAGTTCTGTGGGAGCCGGCCTCGTAGATTTTTTAATTTCAACGGCAATCCTGTTTTTACTGATGCTGGTCTTCTCGATCAGCTTTTCAATAAAACTGTTTTTACTGCCACTGTTATTATTGATATTGATTGCCAATTCGCTGGGAGTGGGAATCTTGTTATCAGCATTAACAGTGTCTTATCGCGACTTCCGTTATGTCATTCCATTTATGATTCAAATATGGATGTACCTGACACCGGTGATTTATCCGCTCAGCCTGATCCCTGAAAAATGGCGATGGCTGAGCTACCTGAACCCAATGACCGGCATTATTGAGTCATTCCGCTCGATTTTTCTTGGCACAGACTTGAATTTCATCGCCCTGTTGTTTTCAGTGATTTTCGCTGCTGCAATGCTGGGTTTAAGTCTGGTTTATTTTAAGCGTGTTGAAAGAAGATTTGCGGATGTAATCTAGTGATGTCGAAGCCGACTGCTGTTTTAACTGTCAATCATTTAAGCAAACGCTATATTCTCGGCGGCCCGGATCAATTAAACACATCGTTTCGGGAAATGTTGATGGGGACGATTACTGCACCGTTTAAGCGCTATAAAGCTTTGAGTGGACAGGTGGATGAGTCGCAGCTGTTCTGGGCGCTTGAGGATATAAATTTCCAGGTTCACCAGGGTGAAGTAGTTGGTATTATTGGTAAAAATGGTGCCGGAAAAAGCACCTTGTTAAAAATACTCAGCCGGATCACGACACCAACCGGTGGTAGCGTGACTATCAAAGGCAATGTCGCAAGCCTTCTGGAGGTAGGTACGGGATTTCATCCGGAACTCACTGGACGAGAAAACATATATCTCAACGGCGCAATCCTGGGAATGCACCGTAAGGAAATAAACTCAAAATTCGAAAATATTGTAGAATTTGCTAATATCGAAAAATTTGTTGACACTCCGGTCAAACGCTATTCCAGCGGCATGTATGTAAGACTTGCATTTTCGATCGCGGCTCATCTTGAACCGGAAATTTTAATAGTCGATGAAGTCCTGGCGGTGGGTGACATTGAGTTTCAAAAACGCTGCCTGGGGAAACTGAGCGATATCGCCACCCAGGGACGAACGGTATTATTTGTCAGTCACAACATGAGCGCCATCAATCGCTTGTGTAATCGAGGTATTTTGCTGGAAAAAGGCAGGCTGCGTGTTGACGGTAATGTCAATGATGTCATTAGAGTGTACTTGCAGGATGATCAGGCATTTTCAAACGGCTTGTGGATTAATCCGGATGTCGATGATGGAGCCGAGGTACATGTTGAACGCATTGAAATCCTGAACGAAGAGAGCCAGGCCACAAATTTATTCAATTTTAATGAAAAGATTGAAGTCAAAATAAAATACCGCACATCACTGAGTCGGTCAGAATTTGTAATGGGTGTTGCGCTTGCTGATGCGCAGGGCAATGATCTGTTCAGCTCATTTGATACCGATGACGATAAATTAAGAGACTATACGCCAGCTTTAATCAACACTGTTTCCTGTAATATCCCGGCCCGGCTCTTTAAACCCGGTGCATATACGATGACCGTTTTTTCACATAAACATGAGGGATTTGCTTTAAAGACGGTATTTTTGGTGCGCTTAAATATAGAGATTAACAATGTCGGAGCAGTTGCCGCATCATCGCGACTTGGACTGCTGCAACCCATATTAAACTGGACGACCAGTAAAATCCCGTGATCAGACATCTGAAATCAATCTATACTTTTTTATTCATGCGGCATCCACTGACCGGATTTGAACAATATGTGAATAAGAGAGGTGCAATTACGGATTACATAAAGAATTTTGGGATGTTTAGAGGTGTATCCAACTACTACTTTTGCCGAATAAGACGAAGCGGGCAAGTATCAGTTTATTATGGTAACGGGCCTGAGCAATGCCTTTTGCGCAGCGGAAGTTCGGATGTCATGGTGTTTGAGCAAATTTTCCTGTTCGATGATTATAATATCAATTTTAAATCTGACCCGGAATTTATTATCGATGCGGGTGCACACATCGGACTGGCATCGCTTTATTTTTCTAAATGCTATCCTCAGGCACAAATCATTTGTCTGGAACCGGAATCTGAAAATTTTAATTTGCTCAGCGAAAATGTTAAACATTTGCCCAACATTCATGCTCTAAACTGTGCACTATGGCATTTTACCGGGGAAATTTATCTGGATAATCCAGATGCAAACACTTGGGCATTCAGGGTTTCTGAACGGCAATCGGATGTTACCGTACAAACAATGGACATAAACGCTATATTGGATCATTATGAGCAGCAGCGAGTGCATCTGTTAAAAATAGACATTGAAGGTTCAGAGAAAAGCCTGTTTTTAAATAAGCCAGCGTGGACAGATCAAATTGACTATCTGGTAATAGAGACCCACGATCATATTCAGTCTGGTTCGAGCGAAATGGTTGAAAAAGCCCTGGCAGGTAAAATGCAGCTGATTCAACGACAGGGTGAAAACTGGGTGTATGCACGCTGCCAGCAGGAACCTTAAAAAACCGGTCACGATTAATCAGTGAATAACATAATGCATCACCCCGCACAACATCCTGATTGTCTTCAGGCTGGGGATGGAATACTAGCCCGCATTTCTCACCACCCTACTACTGCGATGGTCCCTTGCCACGCCCTGTGGGCATTTTACTCGGTCAGGGTCCTCGACATCGTGTCAACTATGCCTGCGGGCCCTTTGGTCGTAAAACCCATACAGGACGCATCCTTTGACCGTCTCGCTACGAAGTCCGGTGAGAAATGCGGGCTAACCCCTGGTTTTGAATATGCCGGCGTTTTGTCTGGTTCCGGGTTGTAATGAGAGAGTCATAGAATGAATTCACGCATCAAAGCGATGTTATCGCTGCTCAAGCAGTCACTGCTGGACCCGGAAAATGCCGGTAAAAAACAGATCTCCATGAATTTAATAGAGCAGGGTTATGATTTTTCCCAAACGATACCGCTACACCGGAAACCCACTGTAGCTGAAAACCCTCCTGAATGTAATCCATTGCAGGACTTCTTTGAGTCGCAAAACCATAAAACCATCTGGAAATGGCTACACTATTTCGATGTTTATCATCATCATTTATCTGTGTTCCAGGGAAAAAACCCGACACTGCTTGAGGTTGGTGTTTATGGTGGTGGCAGCCTTGAAATGTGGCAATCGTATTTTCACCAGGGGTGCTGCATTATCGGTGTCGATATTGACGAATCCTGCCAGCGTCATGCAGGTGAAAATATATCGATTCATATCGGCGATCAGTCAGACAGGAATTTCTGGCGTAAATTCGCAGCGCTTACAGCGCAGATCGATATAGTCATTGACGATGGCGGACACCGGCCCGGACAGCAAATCGTGACACTTGAAGAGTGCCTGCCGCTGCTCGGGCCTGGCGGAGTTTATATTTGCGAGGATGTCCACGGCTTCGATAATTTATTCCTGGACTATATTCATGGGCTTTCAAAATCGATCAACGCCTATAATGAAGAAGCTGAATTTGTTGTCGTGACAAATCGCGTTCAGCAACACATTCACAGTATTCATCTGTATCCATACATGGTTGTCATCCAGATAAATTCTGAAGCAGTGACAAAGTATGTCGCACAAAAGCGGGGCACAGATTCATGAACCAACCTGACAAGTGCCTGATCTATGCCAACTCGCATCACGAGGAGATGCGCTATATCAGTGAAGCTGAAAAATCCTGTGCCAGCTTTAAGCAATATGTTCAGAACGTTGATGCACTGCTGTATTGTGATGTACAGGGCTACAAATCTGAGAATTTTGATCAGGTTATCCAGGCGGAATTTACGGTACCGGGCGTGCTCAAAAAGCGTATGCATAAGCGTGGGCAAATGCTTGTGAAACACCAGGCAATGCTCCAGACTCACTATGATTATAATCTGGTGCTCGGCAGTGACACCTATGCATTATCTCCCGGTGTTAACGCAGTATTTGAGCTTCTGGAGGTGTTTGATATTGCCGTCGCACATGCACCATACCGGATAGTGACTATGCCGGACAGTGAGAAAATACCTGTTCCTGAGAGTTTTCCGGAATTTAACTGTGATGTGATTGCGTATCGTAAAAACAGCAAAGTATTGAAGTTCATAGAACGGTGGCAGGATTTTTATCGTAGGGATGTTTTCGGTCATCCACATGACCAGGGAACATTCAGGTATTTAATTTATAAAAGCGACCTCAGAATCGCGACGCTGGCACCTGAGTTTAACTACAGGGGCAGCAGGCGACGTAATGACACCGTGATATTGCAAAACCGGGATTTGATCGCTGATTATATCCATGCAGACGAAGGCGATATACCTGTCTCACCGCTTAAGTCCCGGATACAAAACATCCTCAATTTGAAGCGCAAATAGTGGATCATGAACGCAAAAAACCTGACTATATCTTAATTGCCGGATTACCCCGGTCAGGCTCAACACTATTACAGTCAGTGCTCAGTAATAGCGCAGAGACTTTCACGCTGCCGGAAACCCACTTTTTTGAAGAGGCAAAAAAAATCCACCCCGAGCACGTATTCAGCAGTAAACAGGTTGTTGAACTTCTGGCCTTACTGCAATCAAAATGGCAGCTTTGTTTAGATAAACTGGCATCGCAGTACCGCAATCATAATCACAATCTCCAGCACGATATCAGGGATGTCTATTATGATGTCATCGAACAATACCGGCCTTCTAATCAGGCCCGTACTCTGGTAGGCATTGAAAAGACGCCGGGAAACATTATCGCCATCGAGTCACTGATTGAACAGCAGCGATCAGTCAAAGTTATTTTGACCTGCCGTAATCCGGTTGATTTTGCAAGCTCAATGATCCAGCAATACTGGGCACCGGATTCAGTCTCAAAGATTTCAGCAATCTGGAATAAGGTGATGCGGACCATAACAAAACTTGAGGCTAGATACCCTGCTATTGTAAAAAGGATTGAATACGAGCGCATGGTGCAGCAGCCAGAAACAACATTTTCGAGCGCCTTTGACTTTTCAGGGTTAGACTACAATAACGGCATGCTAAGCGCTTTGAATACAAATATTGATCAATTTATCCTGCCTATAGAATACGCCTGGAAAAAAAATAACGTTGATTTTCAGACAGTTAAAAACCCGGAAAAACGAAATTCTCTGAACATCAGGCAGCGGTTAATCGTTCACAGGCACTCACTGTATTGTGCAATGAAAAATGGTTACTTAAATTTGTATAAATTTTGAAAAACAGCTGGCTTTGAAAGAAAAGTTGAACACTACAAATTCAAATGCGGCTCCCCGATAAAGCTCAATTTACCTATTCAGTTTCCTGTGCAGTTTTGACTGCAATCATTATTACGATAAACCTGAACTATCATTTTGTACTTGATTTTGATAGCTGGGCGTACTGGGAAGGTTCATTATCAATTTTAAACGGTGAAGGATACGTTAACATCAGGGGCACACGAATTACCGCCTGGCCGCCCGGATTTTCAATGCTGCTGGCTTTTTGGCAATCAGTCTTCGGTGTCACTATATTTGCGGTAAAAATGTTATTTGTCAGCATTGGGTTTTGCACGGCCCTACTTCTTGGTCTGATTATTAAAAAACTTTTCGCAAAAAAATGGTTGCTGATTCTGCTTTTTATCGTTGTTGTGGGATTTACCTGTTCCGTCTTTTACAAGTTTCATTCAGAATCCTTGTGGGTGTTTCTGAGCGCCTGTTTATTATTCATCCTGGTTTTTCACGCACGGATACCGTTCAATACTTCGCTGCTGTTAGTTTTCACATCCATGCTGTTGTGTAAGAATGTATCGCTGGCATTGGTGCCGGGGCTATTAGTGTTTATTTATTACAAGCATGGCTGCAGATTTAGTCGCGGCTTATTATTATCCTTGCTAAGCGTTATCGTGCCTGTACTTATCTGGCAGACAGTCAGAATGGTGCTTGACCAGACCGGTTCTCACTTTGCCGGTTTGCCATCAATGGAAAAAATTATTTATATTTTAATAACAAACTATAATTCATTTTCACAATCCCTGTTCGTCAGCAAATTTAAGCTGGGCGTTTTGGGCACTTTATTGATTTTACTTTTAATGATCCGGATAGTTTTTACTGCTAGACACGATCCAGCAGAGCAGTTAGAGCTTCCATTATCCATCTATATTCTGTTCGTATTGCTATATTTTTTCAGCCTGTCGGCGATTCTGTCAATGACCGGTGTGCCGGCTGGCCAAATTCGTT
>JAHEKD010000107.1 GCA_024638545.1 Gammaproteobacteria bacterium | reverse complement strand
CAAGGCATTGGCAACACTTTCAGTTTCAAGGCGTACGCGAAAAACGCCGTTTACTTCCCGCGTGGAAGCCCTGGGCGTAAGCGCCTACACGGTTTATAACAATATGCTGCTGGCAACTTGCTTCAGATCCTTTGAGGCTGATTACTGGCACCTTTGTCAGCATGTGCAGGTTTGGGACGTATCCTGCGAACGCCAGGTTCAAATCAAAGGACCGGATGCCTTTAAACTGGTGCAGTTAATGACACCGAGAAACCTCAGTAAAGCACAGGATGACCAGTGTTTTTATGTGCCGCTTTGTGATCAAAACGGGCAAATGGTCAATGATCCGATAGCCATTCACATTGAAAGTGACACGTGGTGGCTCAGTATATCCGATTCCGATGTGCTGTTATGGGCTAAAGGCCTTGCGACAGGCATGGCGCTTGACGTTGTAATTAGCGAGCCGAATGTGTGGCCGGTTGCAGTCCAGGGGCCTAAATCTGACGAATTAATGCACCGTGTTTTTGGTGAAATTGTCGATGAGATTCGATTTTTTCGCTACAAACGGCTTGCTTACAATGACCACAATTTCATCGTCGCAAGATCCGGTTGGTCAAAACAGGGCGGCTTTGAGATTTACGTTGACGATGCTTATTTAGGCTGCCAGCTATGGGACGAACTGTTTGAAAAAGGCGTGGATCTGAATGTTGGTCCAGGGTGTCCCAATATTATTGAACGCATGGAAAGTGGCTTGTTGTCATTTGGTAATGACATGGATTTTCAGCACACGCCACTACAATGCGGGCTAAGAAAATTTTGCCATCTGGACCAGGACATTGAAAGTTTAAGTATTGAAGCCTTGAGAAAACAGGACGCGGAAGGTGTTCCGTCGAGACTGATGGGCTTGATGGCGGTCGGCCTTAACGATACGCCGGATAATAAAACAGCATTTTTAAATCAAAAACCTGCTGGTGAAATTTACTCTGATTGTGTGTCACCACGTTATGGTGCTTATCTGGCGTTTGCAGAACTTGACAGCAATACGATAGATCATGTACTGCAAAATGATGGCGATGGATTGACAATTGAGGTCAGTGGCGAACGATGTGCGGTTAAGTGCACGGAGTTGCCGTTCAAATTTGATTAACTTTGTTACGTAAAATTAAAGTATGAGCATATTTAATAAAGTAGCTGTTATTGGGTCAGGCACCATGGGCGCCGGTATCGCCGGCCAGGTTGCCAACGCGGGCATTGAAGTATGGCTGCTGGATTTGCCCGGTGATGGTGAAGATGCAAATGCAATTGCCCGTAAAGGCCTGGCGCGTTTAAAAGACCCAAACCAACCCGGCCTGATGAGCGAAGCGGCTGAGAGGAATATCCATCTTGGCAATATCTGTGATGATCTTGGGGTGGTTGCTGAATGCGACTGGATTGCAGAGGCGGTAGTTGAGCGCCTGGATATAAAGCGCCAGCTTTATTCGCAGCTAGCCGGACACCTGAATGAAAGTGCTATTTTAACTTCGAATACATCGACTATCCCGATTAGCCTTTTGACTCAGGGTATGGCGGATGATTTGAAACAGCGATTTGCCATCACTCATTTTTTCAATCCGGTTCGTTTTATGCGCCTGCTTGAACTCGTGCGTGGTGAATTTACCAGCGATGAAGTCATGAAAAAACTGGAGCAGTTTTGTGAGGAAAAACTGGGTAAAGGTGTCGTAGCGTGTGCTGATACCCCGGGTTTTCTGGCAAATCGTGTAGGTGTATTTGCCATTCAGTGCGCATTGCACGAAGCATTTAAGATGGAATTGGCCCCGCAAATTGCAGACAGCTTGTTTGGGCGACCAATGGGAATTCCCAAAACAGGCGTATTCGGGCTCTATGATTTGATCGGTATTGACCTGATGTCTGATGTGGTTAAATCTCTGGTCAGCATATTACCCGCTCACGATGCATTTCATGCAGTTTCTAAACCCATTGATGTGATGACAACAATGATTGCCAATGACCAGTGCGGCAACAAATCCGGTAAAGGGTTTTATTCCCAGAAAGATCCATCGGCAGATAAACAGGTGCTGGACTTTAGCACTAATTCCTATGTTGATTTTCAGCGTCCCAAAATTACCATTGCTCTGCAGGCAGAAAAACAGGGCATTAAGATTTTGCTGGACGATGACAGTAATTATGGTGAATATGCCTGGCGCGTCATGTCTCAAACCCTGTGTTACTCAGCTTCATTGATTCCTGAAGTAGGTCGCGATCCGAGCGCCATCGATGAAGCGATGAAGCTCGGTTATAACTGGATTTCCGGGCCGTTCGAAATAATTGATGAAATTGGTCTTGAGTACTTCGTTAGTCGCCTCAAGGCGGAAGCTTCAGCAGTGCCTGCGTTATTGAGTCAGGCGCTGTCAAGCTCGGACAAATCATTCTATCGTGTCCACAAAGGTGAGTATCAGCGCCGCCTGTGGAAATTGACCGCAGGCGATAGCGAATGGCAGACGATCAGGCGCGCAGCAGGTGTAATTCGATTTAACGAAGTGCGCAAAACGCTAACCGCGATGAATACCAGTGCATCTGCAAGCTGGTTTAATTATCAGGATACGGCACTGGTCGAATTTCACAGCAAAGCCAATGCGCTTGATGCTGACTCGATGCAGATTCTTGACGATGCTTTAAACAATGTTAAATCCATGGGTCTCAGAGGCCTGATCGTGCATAATGATGCGCAGCATTTTTCCTGTGGCGTCAATCTTGAATCGGTCAGAAATTTCATTGACGCAGAAGATTACCAGGGGCTGGATACGTTCCTGGATCACTTCCAGCGAACGGTAAATAAAATGTCGCGGGCGCATTATCCTGTGGTGGCGGCACCCTCCGGGTTGTCGATTGGCGGCGGTTTTGAAGTGGTCCTGCATGCGCAACGGGTTATCTGCCATGCCAATTCTGTCATGGGACTGGTGGAGAGCCATGTTGGTGTGGTGCCTGCAGGTGGCGGTTGCAAAGAGATGCTATATCGCTGGATTGAGAAACTTGGCCTGGAAACCGATGGCATCACTGACGCCTGCTGGAAGGCCTTTATGAATCTGGGCTACGGGCGTACTGCCAGTTCGCCGCAGCAGGCACAAAAGCTAGCCATGATTCGCAGCACTGATCGCTTCCTGATGAACCGGGATCGATTGCTGGCAAGCGCCGTTGAATACGTTAACAATCAGTCAGATATAATACACGCGAGCCGTCCTGATTTGACGATGCCAGGTCGCGAACTCTACCGGGCCATGGGACAATGGCTTGATGACGGCCATGAAAAGGGCACTTTTACCCCTCACGATACTGTCGTTGGACGGGCTATTGCCAGCATTGTAACAGGAGGCGATATCGATGCGGGCACGCTATGGAGTGAACAGGATTTATATGATGCAGAGCGTCGTGCATTTCTCTACCTTGCAAAAACAAAGTCTACTCGTGAACGAATTTCAACCTTGCTGGATACCGGTAAAAATTTAAGAAACTAGCCTGCATGTTGACGAATCGCATATGTTGTCTGCTATCGCCGTATCACCGGGTTCTTAGTATTGTCTTTAGCAGAATTTTAAAAGTCTCGAGCATGAATTCATTTCAAGGTGCTATATTCGGGTTTCCTATAACTGAATTTATCCTGCACTGCTGGCAGAAGAAAAGATAAATTTACTGAATCTTACAGGTAAAGCGATATAAAATAGGCGCTGTCAACACTCCAAATCATCCAAAGTTCATGACCATCAAATTAAAATGAGTAAAAATCAGCTTATTAAGCTAGTAACGCTTTTATGTTTATCCCTGCTGATGTGTTTGACGGCACCGGCGCAGGAACAAGCGGAAATCTATGATGTGCTTCAATCCGCACAGGAGACACTTGATGCTGTGATTAAGGATGTCACCAACGGTGAATTTGATCTGCCTTATAAGTTAACTACCAGAGAGGAATTCGATCAGGCATTTAAGGATTTCCAGAATGCGATACAGGGCGGTGACCTGGAGTCTATAGCTGAATGGTTCCCGAGTGCCAGTGAAATAATGGCCTATGTAGATTCAACGCCGGGACTTGAACCGTATGCAGACTGGCTGCGACAGCGTATTGATTACGCGGCAGTTGCCAATGAAGCCGTCAGCACAATCGCACTTGTCCAGCCACTGCCTGAGACAACGCCATCAGAGTCCAGGCCGCAGACAGGCGAACCGGTATTGCAGCAACCTGTGCCAGAAAAGCCGGCGCCAGTGCAAAAGCAGGCTGAGTCTGAATCTGCTGAGACAGTTAATACCCAATCAAATGAACGTCTGGCGTTTGCGCGTAGCGCGGATACCTGGTCGAAAAAACTCGCGGGCAGGCCTGCAGTGGACAATGCCGAGAAACTCGTTCCGCCATTGAAAAAGATGTTCACTGCTGAGGGTGTACCTCCGGAGCTGGTGTGGATAGCTGAAGTCGAATCAACCTTCAACCCGTCCGCAAGGAGTCCGGCCGGTGCAGTCGGTTTATTTCAGCTGATGCCGGCAACTGCAACTCATCTTGGTCTGGAGATTGAACCCGTCGATCAGCGACTTGATCCTGCACACAATGGCCGTGCTGCAGCCAAATACCTGAAGGCACTGCATGATCGTTTTGAGGATTGGCCGCTGGCGATTGCAGCCTACAACGGCGGCGAGGGACGTATTGCAAATTTACTCAAAGCAAATGCTGCCAGCAATCTGGAGGCAATCACATCGCACCTGCCTGGCCAGACCCAGATGTATGTGCCCAAAGTGCTGGCAACGATACGCCACCGCGAAGGCTATGATCCAACGACCCGTTGGAACTGATATTTATTAAAGGATGTGCATCGAATACTTTGGCGAGGGTAATGGTGTTGATTGTTTTTTGCAGGACCCTGAGTTCAAGTGTTTTGATGCCGTTAAGTACTTCAAAGGCCTTATCTGAATCCAGAAAATCCCCTTTAATATAGTAGACGTTCCAGAAAAGTGTTTCATCCCATCCAACTTTACGGCTTTCGCCATTCGCCGAGGTGGTCATCACTGACTCGCCTTTAGGCAGAAACATATCCTCATTGCGACCAATAACCACTCCGGCAGTCGTGGTGCCGGTGCCGGTCAGGTCCTTGGTATAGGAGTGGATAACAAAATCCGGTCTTTCCATGGCATCTTTTACTTTCAGCACCGGGTGTAAAAACGGTGTGCCGACGGTTGTATCGGCAATCACTCGCCAGCCGCGATGATGCGCAGCCCTGGAAATGCCGGCTACATCGAGCACATAGCCATGCGGATTACAGGGGCTTTCGATATAGATAAAAATATTTCGGCCTGCACTGATATGGTCAGCATATTTTGATTGAGCGTTGTCCATATGCACAGTAAACTCTTCGGCCGTATAACCATCGACCCATTCAAGTTCAATATCCAGATTTGATTTCTTTTTGTACCAGTCGTTAAGAAGTTGATGTGTTCCACCGTAAATGTTACGCGAGGCGAGAACAATATCATTTCGGCCAAGCAGGTGGCGCGTAGGGGATTTTGCATATTATCGAGTATCTTGGCCAGCTGAAATGAGACAAAACGTTTTGCATTGAACCAGGCAATACGATCACTGCGGTCAAGCTGAGACAAGCCGTCGATGGTCAGTGACCATAGATCATGGGTTTTAAGATTGGCCTGGTAAAGTGTTTCTGCCAGGGCGATCAGTGCCTTACCGTAATTGCTTTCGACATCGATGCCAAAGTGTTCGGCCTGCTCAACGGCAAGATCATGGGTTTTTTCGAACTTTGTTGTGTTTCGAAGCGGGCTTAGCTGGGTTTTAATATTCATTACATCCTCCGTAAGGAATCTGAAACGTTGTGCTGACAGAACAAATTTAGCAAAAATTTTAGGACAATAAATTGAATAAACGTAACTTAGCTGTTTTATTGTCGGCAGTTTCTGCCAAAATCAGTGATGTTTATGAATATAAAATCAAATTGCCGAAGCATAGAGTTTTATTTCGACCCGGTCAGCCCATATGTCTGGCTGGCTTCGACCCGGCTCGAAATGACAGCATCGATGATCTGGTTCAATACTGCAACGGTCACACCATTGATGAGGACAAACTGGCTGATATCCTGGGCCGGCGACCGGCGGCAAAGCGTAAATGACGGAGTCTAGGTGCAAAATGCGATTATTTAACAATGATCGGAGTAGCAATGACCCGGCAATCCAGTCATGCAATCCGTTTCAACCCGGTAAGTTTGCCGAGTATTTGTAATATTATGCAAATTGCATTCGCTGATAGTTTAAAATAACGCCTGGTCCTGCTTCAGATACCGGATTATTCGTGTAACAGGCTCAGTCAATTCCATGCTGATAAATTAAACCAAAAGGAGAGACGATGACAAACCATGAACACCCCGTTAAGCCTGAGATTGTCTGCAAACAGGATGGCCCCTACATTGTTAAAAATGTAAGCCAGATGATTGGTAAAGGTGGACAATCAATTAACACCAAACCCACCATGGCCCTGTGTCGATGTGGGCAATCCGCGAGTAAACCGTTTTGTGATGGCACCCATTCCAAAATCGGTTTTTCCGGTGATGTTAATACTGACAGGACCGGTGACAGGAAGAAAAGCTATGTCGGTGAGAAGATTACCATTTACGATAACCGCGGATTATGTGCCCATGCCGGTGTGTGTACAAAAAATCTGTCTACTGTGTTCAGAATGAAGCAATCACCGTGGATTGATGCAGATCAGGCATCTGTTGATGAAATCAAGGCCGTAATTGATCAATGCCCGTCTGGTGCGCTTGGTTATTCTGTCGGGGATGAAGAGACTGTCACTGCGTCAAGTCAATCTGTTATTACCGTTATCCCAAACGGACCCTACAAAATTACCGGAGATGTCAAAATTGAGAATGTCGAAGATTACCATGGTGGTAATGACACTTCCCGAACATTATGCCGTTGCGGTCACTCGAACAACAAGCCTTTTTGTGATGGTTCTCACTATGATGCGGGTTTTAAGGATGCCTGACAATCAGGCTTGTGAATTATGCAAATTCGACTTTATAAAATATATCAAATGCTTTAATTCCTTTGAGGAGATTAATATTGATATCTAAAACCAAACTCATCATCTTTTTTGCTGCAGTTACCGCAATCGCTGTCTCAGGCTGCGCAATTGTGCGGCAAACGACCTATCCTCCGGATTTCACCTACCTGGAACGTAAGACAGTGACGACATCCATGCAGCGTCTTGCAATGAGTCTTGATAAAATTGATCGAACTTTGCAAGCTATAAATCAACTTCCGACCCAGTCTCAGCGTCAAACGATCATTAGTGAGCTGAACAATATGGAGCAGATATCTGATACCTTAGGTGCGGGTACCCAGAGAACAAATCATCTGCTGATAGATGAAAATATTGATAGATTCAGATCAGATGTGATCTCTACACGCCAATCAATCGAAGCAGAAGAATCGAATTATTATTTGGCTGGGAAACTTGTCGGCAGTTGTACAGGCTGTCATTTATTAAGATATGATGAATTGATCCTGTCAAACTGACTTTTCGTATTTATACCCACTGTTATTCCGGGGACACGGTTATTCCGGGGAATAACCCAGAATGAAGACGCAATAAAGAATAACC
>JAHEKD010000106.1 GCA_024638545.1 Gammaproteobacteria bacterium | reverse complement strand
GTCCTCGACATAGCGTCAACGATGCCTGCGGGCCCTTGTGCCGGCACATATGCTGTTAACATAATGCCGGCCTTTGGTCGTAAAACCCATACAGGACGCATCCTTTAACCGTCTCGCTACGAAGTCCGGTGAGAAATGCAGGTTAGGGTCCGGGAGACAGCGTGACAGGGCTGGTCTTATTTGTCATTGGGCCAACATCAGCATCGATGTTGATCAAATCGCCGGAATAAAAAGGATGGTTACAATCCGGGTCAGTGATGCTGCCAGGACCGGATCAAAATGACCACCCGCACTGCCACGAGGCATACAGGAGGCAGTTTGATGAATATGCACGGCATGAATATTATGACGGTAATCGGTACCAGCTGTGAGCCCGTCAACCTGTTGGATTCTCATCCTACACAGATTTAAGCAAAACAAAACTTTGCATTATTTTTAATCAATATAGCTTGATGCTGTACCCTCAAGATGATAAAGAGTCATTCTGGACTTTCACAGGGAAAATAAATGCAGGAAAATGCACAGGCAGTAGTGATCGGCGGCGGCCTTGTCGGCTGCAGCATACTTTATCATCTGGCCAAATTGGGCTGGAAAGACGTCGTCTTGCTGGAGCGCGATGAGTTAACGTCGGGATCCACATGGCATGCGGCTGCCGGCATCCATGGCCTTCATGATCACAACAATATATCCAAATTGCAATATTACACGATGCAGCTGTATGCCGACCTTGAAAAAGAGACGGGTCAGGGCTGCGGCATCTTCCAGCCGGGGTCGTTATATATGGCCCAAACCAGGGAGCGTGAGCATCAGCTGCGTATTCAGGCGGCCAAGGCCCGGTACTTCAAGGTTGAATTTCATGAGTTATCGATCAAGGAGGCGCAGGAGCTCCACCCACTGGTCGATTTTAACGGTATCCGCTGCGTTATGTATGAACCGGACGCGGGCAATGTTGATCCCTCCGGCGTGACCTATGCTTATGCCCAGGGCGCGCGTGCGCTGGGGGCAAAAATTCACCGCTTCACACCGGTCACGGCCACCACCCCCCGCAGCGACGGCAGCTGGGTTGTGGTCACACCCGAAGGCAGCATCCATACGGAAGTGGTCGTCAATGCAGCAGGATTATGGGGCCGCGAAGTGGCCGCGATGGCCGGCTTTGAGTTACCGCTGATGACTATGGAACACCAGTATTTTGTGACAGAATCGATTCCCCAAATCGCACAGATGGAACGCCGGTTACCTTCAGTGGCAGATCGCGACGGCGAATATTACCTGCGCCAGGAAGGTGAAGGCCTGCTGGTCGGCGCCTATGAAAAAGACGGCCGGTTCTGGGCTGAAGAAGGCACGCCGCTGGATTTCGGCCATGAGCTGCTGCCCGATGACCTGGAGCGCATTGAAGAGAATATTATGCGCGCCTGTGAACGCCTGCCGGTGCTGGCCGAAGCCGGCATCAAGCGTATCATCAACGGCCCGATGATCTGGTCTCCAGACAGCTCCGCCCTGTTCGGCCCGGTGCCCGAATTGCGTAATTACTTTTGCTGTAACGGTATTATTCCCGGTTTCTCGCAGTCAGGCGGCCTGGGTTTACTGCTGGCACAGTGGATTGTTGAGGGCGAACCCGAGCTCGATTTATTCCCATGGGACCTGGCGCGTTACGGCGACTGGGCTACCAAGTCATTTACCAGGGCCCGGGCTCTTGATTGTTACGCACACCGTTTCAAGATCCACTTTCCCTATGAAGAACGTGACGCGGGCCGGCCGACAAGAATGCGGCCGGTTTACCAGCGGCAAAAACAGCTCGGTGCCGTATTTGGCCTGAATTACGGCTGGGAACACCCGCTATGGTACGCAGCCGACGGTATTGAAGCTCAGGAATATTACGGTTTCGAACGCCAGAACTGCTTTGATCCTGTCAGCGAAGAGTGCAAGGCTCTTAGAGACAGCGTCGGCATCATCGATATCTCTAATTTTGGTAAATATGAGATCAAGGGCAGCGGCGCTGCAAACTGGTTAAACCGTGTGGTAGCGAACAGTGTGCCAACAGAAATCGGCCGGTCCTGTCTGACACCATTACTTGGCCTGCGGGGCGGTATCGCCGGTGACTTTACCATCACCAAGGTTGATGAAGATGAATTTTACATGGTAGGTTCAGGCATGGCCGAACGCTATCATCAGCGCTTTTTTGATATGGTAAAACGCCCTGACTCAGTGAGTTTCAGATCGATCACCTCTGAATGGTGCGGTTTTAATGTTGCCGGACCTGATTCCCGGGAATTACTTCAAGGCCTGACCGATTCTGATCTTTCTAATGAAAGCTTCAGATTTACCCGCTCAAGACGTATTAATATCGCCGGCATTGATACACTCGCCATCAGGGTCTCCTTTACAGGTGACCTGGGCTGGGAGCTGTATGTCCCGGAAGAAAAACAGCTTGAACTCTACGATGCGCTTCTTGCCGCTGGAGAAACTTATCCAATTCGACCGGTCGGCGGGCGCTCACTGCTGTCGCTGCGCATTGAAAAAGGTTACGGCAGCTGGGGGCGTGAATATTCGCCAGAATACTGGCCGCAGGAAGTCGGGCTGGAGAGATTGATCAAACTCGACAAACCTGAATTTATCGGACGCGATGCCTACCTGAAAATCAAGGATATGGCACCACGTGAAAAACTGGTTATGATTTCGATTGAAACCACCGACGCCGATGCGGTCGGCGGCGAACCCATCTTCCTCCTTGACGGCACACCTATTGGACGAATAAGCTCTGGTGCGTACGGTCATACCGTCGGCAAATCACTGGCGCTTGGTTTTGTCAAAACCGCTCATGCGACACCGAAGACGTCTATTGACGTTGCCGTTTTGGGAAGGTCTCATGACGCCGTCATACTGGAACATTCTGCGTTTGATCCCAAGGGGAACCGACTCAGGAGCTAGCCCGCATTTCTCACCACCCTGCTACTGCGACGGTTCCTTGCCACGCCCTGTGGGCATTTTACTCGGTCAGGGTCCTCGACATAGTGTCAACTATGCCTGCGAGCCCTTGTGCCGGCACATATGCTGATAACATAATGCCGGCCTTTGGTCGTCAAACCCATACAGGACGCATCCTTTAACCGTCTCGCTACGAAGTCTGGTGAGATTTCATCGGGTTAGGCTACATTGGCAGGCATTACAAAAGTCCTTTTTCTTTGTAATACCGTTCCGCTCCCGCGTGCAGAGGCGCAGACAGTCCGTCCTTTACCATTTCACTGGCCTGTAAATACGCGAATGCCGGATGCATTTTCTTGAACTCATCCAGATTATCAAATAACGTGCTGACAACCGTATAAACAGTTTCCTCACTCAGATTCGCCGATGTCACCACTGTCGCTTTGACACCAAACGTTGTCACCGAATCTGCATTGCCCGCATAAATGCCTCCGGGTATCTGGGTGTAGGCATAAAAAGGATTGTCACTAACCAGCGTATCAATAGGCCCTCCATTCACCTGCGCTATTTTAGCCTGACACAGATCTATTGCCTGCGCAACAGATTCATTAGGATGACCCACTGTATAAACCATTGCCTGCACCTCATCATGGCACAGTGATAAAGACTGCTGGGAGGATGGCAGCTCATTTGCCAGCGCGAAAATCTCCTTTGTCCAGCCCAGTGCCGCCATGACAACCTCCATGGTTGCCCTTTGGCCTGAACCCGGATTACCTATGTTGACTCGCTTTCCCTCAAGATCTGAAATTGAACTGATTCCGGAATCCTGACGGACAACCAGCGTAAACGGCTCCCCGTGAACGGAAAACAGCGCCCGCAGGTCGTTATCCTTGCCACTGTCGGCAAATTTACTGCTTCCATTGACGGCGTGGTATTGCCAATCGGACTGGACAACGCCAATCTGGATTTTGCCCTCACGAATATCATTGAGATTTGATATCGATCCGGCAGTGGGCAGTGATTCGCAGCTGATATCCTGGTCCAGGGACTGTTGATCCAGGAGGCGACACAGTGAGCGTCCGACGTGGAAGTAAACGCCGCTGCGACCGCCGGTTCCAATGGTGATCTCTTCCGCAAAAGCCGATGCTGGAAAACTAAATGCCGAAATTAACAGTACAGAACTAATCAAAATTGATGAAAATTTTACTGTGATTTTCATTGCGCTAACCTCCGATTAATGATCATTAAAACAAGTATACACCCGTTTATATGGATCCTTTCAATTCAGGCTCCGCCAGGCCTGCAGGCTGCATCTATAAATACGATATACAATGTGATAGAAATTCTCAGACGGCTTTACTCAAACGTTTATTCCCGGCTTGATTCTCATGAGATTTCACAATCAATGCTGATGGAAAACGACAGTGACGTCAGGAGGTGACTCATAATGAGCAGCCCGTATTCCATTTCGCGACCCAAATTCAACCCGGCCAGGCACGCCGGCATGAAGCCGGATAACACACCGAAATGCTTGACGCAACCAAAAGTTTGAATAATGATTAAACTATATGGTTTTGGCCCAAAATTAGGTCTAATAGATCTAAGTCCGTTTGTTCTGAAAATTGATGCCTACCTGAGAATGGCAGGAATTGAATTTGAATCGGTTACGGGTTATAAAAATTTAAGTAAGGCGCCAAAAGGAAAATTACCCTTTATTACCGATGGCAACATAACGATTGCCGATACATTTTTTATTTTGGATTATCTGCAAAAAAAGTACAACTATCCCCTCGATAATCATCTGTCTGACGAACACTTAGCCTTATCCGGTTTATTGATGAAGTCTCTGGACGAAAATTTCTACTGGTGTATTGTACATTCGAGATGGACGAGCGACGGCCTGTGGCCGATGGTTAAAAAGGAGCTTTTTAGTGACCTGCCGTTCCCGCTTAAACATGTTGCGCCGATTATTGCACGCAGGGGCTATAAAGGGGCGCTGGTTGAACACGGCATGGGCAGGCACAGCGATGAAGAAATAATCAAGATAGCGAACAAAACGTTAACAGACTTGTCTGTAGTGCTGTCTGATAAAACCTATTTTTTTGGAAACTCACCCTGCACCTTTGATGCGGTTGCATATGCGTTTATAGCACAGGTGACACAATCAACTCTGGATAATCCGCTGAATCAACTATCAAGAACTTTTAATAATCTCACCCGATTTTGTGAACATATAAATATAAAATATTATGCATGAACCGATGCTATGGATTCACTGATATCTCTCTGAGATTCAGTATTGTAAATTTAATTCAATAACCACAGATTTAATATGATATGGAAAAAGTAAGCATTCTCGTTGATGTCCAGAATATTTACTACACAACGAAACAAATCTATAAGTGCCATTTTGACTATAACGTCTTCTGGCAAAAGGCGACTGCCGGCAGAAAAGTTATTAATGCCGTTGCCTATGCCATTGATCGCGGCGATGAAAAACAGAGACAGTTTCAGAACATTCTCAAGGCTATAGGCTTTGAAATAAAGCTCAAACCATTCATCAAGCGGGCGGATGGCTCTGCAAAAGGTGACTGGGATGTTGGTATCACTCTCGATGCACTCGAGTTTGCCAGATCCTCAGATACGCTCGTACTGGCATCGGGTGATGGTGATTTCGATTTACTGGTCACTAAAATCCGCTACGAATATCACGTGAGCGTGGAGGTGTACAGCGTGTCCCAGTTGACTGCAGGCAGTTTGATTAATGCTGCAACAAAACATGTATCCATTGAAAACGAGTTATTGTTAAAAGCCGATTAGAAAATTGATATTTATCTATTGTTTCTAAGTTCTGACTCCAGGTGCCATCGAATTCGATCAACCTTACATTCGATGAGCAAGATCTGGGAATCAAACAGCCAGATTTTTGAATTTCCAACATCCCACAGATTTTCTTGCGGTCGATTTTTCAAATTCCATGCCGAAAAGGCAATCTTAAAATCAACAATACGGTCGAGCGCATCTTTGGTGTTAATCTCCGGCAATGCTTCAAGACCTGCTATCCAATTAGACTGGAGACTATTTGATATATAAGCCGAATCATTAATATCACGGATTAACGCCTGGGTCTGTTTCGCCAGTGAATGATCCTGTGGCTCATACAGGTCAGCTTCCACACCGCTAGCGGCCGTCAGGTGCCCCGGAATTCGCAATGCCCAGGCTGCACGATCATATTCTTGCCTGCGAATGGCATCATAGACTTCCGCGCGGCGCAGTGACAGCTCTTGCTGTAATGCCCTTTGATCATACTTATAATCCTGGTAACGGTGATAGTCATCAACTTTTTCTCTATAATTATCGATTGACATAGTTTTCTCCTGGTTGCAATCCAGGTTACCCACGACGTTATCCGGCATGTCTCCTGGCTGCTTTTTTATAATATTGAGATAACTATATGTAAATCAGGCCGAAAATACAGTTAAGTAGTTCACACTGGCTGTGTTAACTATTGCGAATTTTATTTTTGCTAAAGACTCGAAAACATGTTTCGCTGGGACACGCTTTAATAGCCCTGATGCGGTATCCACCAGTTGCGGCCGCGCGTGGTTGTCACTTACTCAGGCCACCGAATACCGCCTAACCCGCATTTCAGAGTAGTCATCTGATGTGTTATTAATTTGTGCAGGCGGCAGAGCCTGGCGCAAAACATTCTCAGACTGCTGCGGCGTCACAAGCTGCTCAGATTCCGGCAGCACTTTAATATTCGCGCCAAGCTGGCTAAGCCAGCGACCAGCTATGTGAACTCCAGTCGGACAGTTGATACATATTTGCATCTAACCAGTAAATTACTGATTGCTGTGCTGAGGTTATCAGCGTCGGTCATTCCCTGGCACGCGCAAAAGCAGGAATATCCAGCTTGATTTCAAGCCAGTCTGATTTTGACTCACAGTACTGCTGATAGTCGGGCGGGTGCCTGAACTCGGATGTGATGGTGCCCGATCTTAATCTAATAATAGCGGGTTTATCAGTATGGGCCGAGTAGATGGGGCTACCGCACCTTGAACAAAATACCCTGTGCTTTTTGGGGCTGGAGTAATACATTTTTAATAAATGTTCGCCAGTGATGATTTTAAATAACCGGGCATCAATAGGTGCGTTAATCGCAAACGCCGTTCCCTGTGCACGTTTGCACTGGTTGCAATGGCAAATGGCTAATTCATTAATTACACCGTCGTATTCGTACTGAATACCGCGACAAAGACAGTTGCCTGTGATCATTAGTGCCCCTGGCTCGCCATATAATTTTTAACTTTGGTTATCATGATCAGCCCGTGATCACGGTAAACCGGTAATCGCCCTGGGCTCGGGAAACTAGTGAATGCACAAACGGCCTTGCTATTATTCATGATAACCTGACCTGTTCGCAGGCACCGCGACTTTGTACAGTCGATTTAATCATTTGTAGAATGTGGCTCTGACATTTTATTATCCTATTAAATTGCATCCTGTCCTGGAGCATTTCAGTTGCTGCTAAACCCTTTAGCCTGGCATTTCTACTTCTAGCCCGCATTTCTCACCACCCTACTACTGCGACGGTCCCTTGCCATGCCCTGTGGGCATTTTACTCGGTCAGGGTCCTCAACATAGTGTCAACGATGCCTGCGGGCCCTTGTGCCGGCACATATGCTGATAACATAATGCCGGCCTTTGGTCGTAAAACCCATACA
>JAHEKD010000105.1 GCA_024638545.1 Gammaproteobacteria bacterium | reverse complement strand
CAGTCGGCCATAAAATCGCAGAAAAAGCGAAAGCGGCCGGCGTTGATCGAGTTGCATTTGATCGCAGCGGATTTCATTACCATGGCCGGGTTAAAGCCCTGGCCGAGGCTGCTCGAGAGAGCGGTCTGAGCTGTTAGGAGTTTATTAAGCATGGCTGTTACAAGAGAATTAAAGCAATCTACAAAAGAAAATCAGGAAAGGTTGATTAGCGTAAAAAGGGTTGCAAAGACGGTTAAAGGCGGGCGCTTGATGGGTTTTTCAGCTCTCACCGTCGTCGGTGATGGTAACGGCCGCGTTGGCGTTGGCCGCGGTAAAGCCCGTGAAGTCCCGGTTGCTGTTCAGAAGGCGATGGAAAACGCCAGACGCAACATGGTCAGGGTAAACATGGCTAACACCACATTACATTATCCCGTCATTGGCAAGCACGGGGCAGCATCGGTTGTTATGCGTCCAGCCTCTGAAGGAACAGGGATTATCGCAGGCGGCACGATGCGGGCAATTTTTGAAGTAATGGGTATTGAGAACGTATTGGCAAAAGTCATTGGAACAACCAACCCGGTTAATGTAGCTTATGCGACTATAAACGGGTTGCGGCAATCTACAAGCCCCGAACAGGTTGCGGCCAAGCGCGGCAAGTCAGTTGAAGAAATTCTTGGCCAATGACGCGGGATTAAGATTTTCAGGATAAAAGACGAAGGATAATAACGGCATGGCAGATAAAAAAATCAAGGTCAGACTGGTCAAAAGTTTGAATGGTCGCAGTAAAAAACACCAGGCGTGTGTCCGTGGTCTTGGTATAAGGCGGATTCACCAATCGGTTGAAGTTTTAGATACGCCTGAAAATCGCGGAATGATTAATCGTGCATACTATATGCTTGAATGGGAGTCGATTTAATGAGACTGAATACCCTTAGGCCGGCAGAAGGCTCTAGAAAAGATCGCAAACGAATCGGTCGCGGTGCCGGAAGCGGCGTCGGCAAGACTGCAGGACGTGGCCACAAAGGTCAGAAATCCCGCGCAGGCGGGTTCCATAAAGTTGGATTTGAAGGTGGCCAGATGCCGCTGCAGCGGCGTTTGCCCAAGTACGGTTTTTCTTCAAAAATTTCGGCCAGAACCGCCGAGATCAGATTGGATGAATTGAATAAAATTGAAGCCGATGTGATCGATCTGTCAGTCCTCAAAAAAGCAGGTCTGGTTAAGCATGCCGTTGATTCAGTTAAAGTCATCGCCAGCGGCGAAATAACCCGTGCCGTCAATTTGAAATCCCTGAGGGCGACTGCCGGGGCAAAAAAGCAATTGAAGCTGCAGGTGGAACAGTAAGATAGTGGCTAAACCGGTAAACAAAACCTTTTCTTCAAAAGGACAGCTGAGCGAACTCAGGCAGCGAATCATGTTCCTGCTCGGTGCACTGCTAGTGTACCGTTTTGGAACGCACGTGCCGGTTCCAGGGGTTGACCCGGCTGCAGTTGCAACGCTGTTTGAGCAGACGCGTGGTTCGATACTGGACGTCTTCAACATGTTTTCTGGTGGTGCATTACAGCGACTGTCTGTTTTTGCTCTCGGCGTCATGCCTTATATTTCTGCCTCGATCATTATGCAGATGATGTCAACTGTTGTACCTACTCTGGAACAGATGAAGAAAGAGGGCGAGGCAGGGCGTCGCAAGATCGCACAATACACGCGTTACGGTACACTGTTATTAGCCAGTTTTCAGGCCCTGGGTATTGCCGTTGCGATTCAGTCACAACAGGTCAACGGTGCCGATGTGGTACTGACGCCTGGCCTGAGTTTCAAGCTTACAACCGTGGCTTCACTGGTGGCCGGTACAATGTTCCTGGTCTGGCTGGGTGAACAAATCACTGAACGCGGAATTGGCAACGGTATCTCGTTGATCATTTTTGCAAGTATCGTTTCAGGGTTGCCGGCCGCTGTCGCGGGCACTCTGGAACTTACACGCAGCGGCAGTTTCTCGTCCCTGGGCGTACTTACACTGTTTATCGGCGCGATTGCGATTACCTATTTTGTAGTATTCGTCGAGCGCGGACAGCGACGCATTACGGTTAACTATGCCAAACGCCAGCAAGGGCGAAAAATGGTGCAGGGTCAAACCAGCTTTCTGCCTCTGAAACTGAATATGGCGGGTGTAATTCCTCCAATATTTGCATCAAGCCTGATCCTGTTCCCGGCAACGCTGGGCAACTGGTTTGGCCGCAGCGAAGGCTTGTCCTGGCTGAGTAATATTTCCACCTTGCTATCGCCGGGTCAGCCACTATACGTACTGATATATGCATTTATGATTATATTTTTCTGCTTTTTTTATACGGCATTGATCTTCAATCCGAAAGACATAGCAGATAACCTGAAAAAATCAGGCGCTTTTGTTCCGGGAATACGGCCCGGTGCACAAACAGCGAACTATATAGACGGTGTTGTCTCGAAATTGACCCTGGTCGGTGCAACCTACCTGACACTGGTGTGTCTGATACCTGAGTTCCTGATTGTAAAATGGAACGTGCCCTTTTATTTTGGCGGCACTTCACTGTTGATAATCGTTGTCGTTATCATGGACCTGATGGCACAGGTTCAGTCATATTTGATGTCACGGCAATACGAGAGTTTAATGAAAAAATCCTCCCTTACCGGGGGTGGTCTTGGAATGACCCGCTAAGGCTTAAAGATAGAATTTTTTGGAGATAGATCATGAAAGTTAGAGCATCTGTGAAGCGAATGTGTAGAAATTGCAGGGTCATTCGTCGAAATGGCCAGGTCAGGGTGATTTGTTCAGATCCAAAACACAAACAGCGCCAGGGCTGAGTTTGTCACGCAAGCTATTGAAAACAAGTGATAAAAACTGTATCCTTGCACGTTTTTTTGAACCCATAAGCGGAGAATACTGAAGTGGCTCGAATTGCCGGTATAAATCTACCTGCTAATAAACATATCGAGGTTGCATTGACCTCAATTTATGGAATTGGCCGACATACAGCTAGGAATATTTGTGACTCTATAAATATCGAACGCACAATCAAAGTTAAGGAATTGACTGAAGAACAGGCAGATCAGCTTCGCCAGAGCGTTGCCCACTATCAGGTTGAAGGTGATTTAAGACGCGAGGTCTCAATGAACATTAAACGCTTGATGGATATGGGCAATTATCGCGGTCTGAGGCACAGACGTGGTCTTCCGGTAAGAGGTCAGCGAACATCTACCAATGCCAGGACACGAAAAGGTCCACGCAGACCGATAAAAAGGTAAGAAATAATTATGGCGAAAGTAAAAGCAGGATCAAAAAAATCCAAGATCAAAAAGCATGTTGTTGACGGTATTGCCCATGTGCATGCCTCATTTAACAACACAATCATTTCCATCACTGACAGGCACGGCAATGCCCTGAGCTGGGCGACAGCAGGCGGTGCCGGCTTCCGTGGATCACGTAAAAGTACACCCTTTGCGGCCCAGGTTGCTGCGGAAAACTGCGGCAAAATCGCAATGGAATATGGTTTAAAAAATGTAGAAGTTCGCATAAAAGGCCCGGGCCCGGGTCGGGAGTCTGCCGTGCGGGCACTAAATGCGCTGGGTTTAGAGATATCCAGTATTACTGATGTGACACCCATTCCTCATAATGGTTGTCGCCCACCCAAGAAACGACGAGTTTAAACGGAAACACCCATGGCAAGATATCTAGGACCAACGTGTAAACTGGCAAGGAGAGAGGGAACAGATCTCTTTCTCAAGAGCCCGGCTCGATCACTTGAATCAAAATGTCGAGTTGGTCGCATTCCTGGCGCAAAAGCAAGTTCGAGACCAGGCCGGACAACTGTTTATGGTACCCAGCTGCGTGAAAAACAAAAAATGCGGCGTATTTATGGCATTCTTGAAAAACAGTTTCGCGGCTACTACAAACAGGCAGCAGGAATGAAAGGCTCGACGGGCGAGAACCTGTTCCAGCTGCTGGAGAACCGTCTGGATAACGTCGTTTATCGCATGGGCTTCGGCATCACACGTGCAGAGGCCAGGCAGCTGGTCAGCCATAACTCGATGCTGGTCAACGGTAACCGGGTCAACATACCTTCCTACCAGGTTAAACCCGGCGATGAAATTGAGGTAAGGGAAAAGAGCAAAAAGCAGCTTAGAATAACGGCTGCACTCGAAATCGCTCAACAAATTGGTTTTCCGGAGTGGGTAGATGTAGACGTAAAAAATTTAAAGGGTACATTCAAAGCATCGCCCGAACGCGGTGAATTATCAGCGGATATTGACGAATCGCTGGTGGTTGCACTTTATTCAAAGTAATTTAAGTAACCTAACTGATTACAAACAACATTCGTGATATTTTTTCTCGAGGAACAAAATGACAGATACTATAGCTGATTTCCTGAAACCTCGTATTGTCGATGTCAAATCTGACGGCACACGCGCAAAAGTTGCACTGGAACCACTGGAACGTGGATTTGGATATACGCTGGGAAATGCCTTGCGCAGAATACTATTATCTTCGATGCCGGGATGTGCGGTAACTGAGGTCAAGATTGATGGAGTTCTGCATGAATACACAACAATCGAAGGTGTTCAGGAAGATGTGATTGATTTACTGATGAACCTGAAAAATGTTTCAATCAAGCTGCATGAAAAAGAGCAGGCAGTATTGCGGATCAATAAACAGGGCCCAGGCTCGCTGACTGCAGGCGATTTTCAACTGGAACATGACGTTGAAATAGTGAACCCGGATTACGTTCTGGCGCATCTTTCAGACGATGCCAGAATTGAGATGGAAATCAAGGTCGAGAAAGGCCGTGGCTATCGGGTCGCAGAAATGGACAAGGCGGGTGAAAACAAAACCATCGGTGCGATGAAGCTTGATGCATCATTCAGTCCCGTCCTGGAAGTGACATATTCGGTTGAAAATGCCAGGGTAGAGCAGCGCACCGATCTTGATAAGCTGATCATTGAAATGAAAACAGACGGCACGATTGACCCGGAAACTGCGATCAAACGTGCGGCAACAATATTACATGACCAGATCTCTGTGTTTGTGGATCTAAAGCAGATTGCACAGGAGACACAAAATGTCGATGAACCTGAGATTGATCCGATACTCATTCGTCCAGTTGATGATCTGGAGTTGACGGTCAGGTCAGCAAACTGCCTAAAGGCAGAAAACATATACTACATCGGTGATCTTGTTCAACGCACGGAAGTCGAATTGCTCAAAACACCTAACCTGGGCAAGAAATCACTGAACGAAATTAAAGACGTGCTGTCAGAACGTGGATTAGCATTGGGAACAATGCTTGAAAACTGGCCGCCAGCATTAATTCGCCAACCTGGCGACAAGTAAAGACTAATAGGAGCATTACCATGCGTCATGGAAAATCAGGGCGTAAGCTTAATCGATCCAGCACTCACCGGGACGCCATGTTCAGGAATATGGCATCCTCACTGTTCATGCATGAGCAAATTAAAACAACCTTGTCAAAAGCAAAAGAGCTGCGCCGGGTTGCCGAACCATTAATTACCTTGTCCAAGGATAGCAGCGTCGCTAACAGGCGCCTCGCATTTTCCCGACTTCGTGATAAGGATGCTGTATCAAAGCTGTTTGATGAACTGGGTGGTCGCTATAAAGACCGGCCGGGCGGTTATTTGAGAATTTTAAAGTGCGGCAATCGTTCAGGCGATAACGCACCCATGGCTTATGTTCAGCTCGTCGACGGCATCATGGATCCAAGTACGCTAGAAGAAAACGATTCTGCTGCGGACTAGCAGGCTATTTTACAGCGACTCCGTCACCGGCTTAAAAAAATAGAAATCTGCTGAACGCAGCAAGGCCTTTATAGTCGACCCCGCTGCGGGCTGGCTACGGTCAAGGGGGAAAGCTCAGGATATGAAGATAGATCGGGCGATAATCCAAACAGCGCAGCGAGTCGTTCCTCCGGATCTGCCATTTTTGAATATAACGCATCGATTCATATCACTCGCTCTGACAATCAGATCGCCTGGACGCAAATGCAGGCTGCTACCGGGCGGTTCACCATCAACCTCGGCTTTTATACTAAGTAATCAGCTGTAACTGTTTTGCATGAATCACGTATAATCTTAGTCTGTATAATCAGAGGAATTAGCATGGAGAAAGATATTAAACAGGAGGCACTGGACTATCATAGTGCTGAACCTAAAGGTAAATTGCAGATACGGGCGACCAAGCCGATGGCAACGCAGCACGATTTGTCATTGGCCTACTCCCCCGGCGTTGCGGCTGCCTGCCTCGAAATTGCAGATGATCCGTCACTTGCTAATGAGTATACGACGAAGGCTAACCTGGTTGCCGTCATCTCCAACGGTACGGCAGTATTGGGGTTAGGCAATATTGGTGCACTAGCCTCAAAACCTGTCATGGAAGGTAAAGCGGTCTTATTTAAAAAGTTTGCCGGCGTCAATGTGTTTGACATTGAGGTCAAAGAACGTGATCCAAAAAAGCTTATTGAAATTGTTGCAAGTCTTGAGCCCACATTTGGTGGTATAAATCTTGAGGATATCAAGGCACCTGAGTGTTTTGAAGTGGAAGAGACCCTTCGTGAACGGATGAACATTCCGGTCTTTCATGATGACCAACACGGCACAGCCATTATCGCATCCACCGCCATATTCAATAGTCTGCGAATCATTGGCAAATCTTTTGATGAAGTCAAACTGGTTTGCTCAGGTGCAGGCGCAGCCGCATTGGCCTGTCTGAACCTGCTGGTCTCTATGGGCATGAAAAAAGAAAATATCATAGTATGTGACAGTAAAGGTGTGATTAATCAAAGCCGGGAGGGACTGGATAAATACAAACAAGCCTACGCAAATAAAACTGAAGCAAAAACCTTAATTGAAGCGATTGAGGACGCTGATATTTTCCTGGGTTGTTCGATGGCCGGCGCTTTGACACAAGATATGGTTGCAAAAATGACTGAGCAGCCGGTCATACTTGCATTATCCAATCCGATTCCTGAAATCATGCCGGAACTGGCTAAGGAAATAAGGCCGAACGCAATAATTGCCACAGGCCGATCTGACTACCCAAACCAGGTTAACAACGTATTGTGTTTTCCGTTTATATTTAGGGGCGCCCTTGATGTCGGCGCAACCACTATTAACGAGGAAATGAAAATTGCATGTGTTAAAGCATTGGCTGATTTAACCATGATTGAAACAACACACGAGGTTTACAAAGCTTATGGCCAGTCCAATACATTTGGTCCCGATTATATAATTCCTAAACCATTCGACCCGCGCCTGATATCCCAGATTGCACCGGCGGTTGCCAAAGCAGCCATGGAAAGCGGAGTGGCGACACGGCCGATCGAAGATTTTAAAGCGTATAAACGTACTTTGTCGGGCACGGTGTTTCGTTCTCAATTTTTAATGACACCTGTCTATGCACAGGCCCAGGAAGATCCCAAGCGCCTGGTCTTTGCGGAAGGTGAAAGCTGGCTGGTATTGCAGGCCGTACAGCAGCTGGTGGATGACAATACTGCAAGGCCGATGTTAATCGGTCGTCCCGATGTAATCAAAGACCGGGTAAAGAAATTAGGGCTCAGGCTTAATCTCGATGAAGATGTGCATATCATTAATATCCAGGATGATGAGCGATATGATGACTATTGGAGTGCTTACCACCAGCAGCTCGGACG
>JAHEKD010000104.1 GCA_024638545.1 Gammaproteobacteria bacterium | reverse complement strand
AGGATGCGATAATGGACATCGACTCCGGCGTCTTTGCAAGCTGACGTGCCGTTGCTGCCGGGATGATCAACATTGATGTGATAAGCAGGATGCCAACGATACGCACAGAGAATGCGACCACAATAGTCATCAGAAACATCAGTATCAACTGAGTTCGCAAGGTATTCACACCCTCAGCCCTGGCGAGATCTTCATGGATGGTCATCAATGTCAATGCGGACCAGTTAGCACACAACAGTCCGACGACCATAGCGCCGCCCAGATAGATCCAGAGCAAGTCACTGTTACTGACCGTCAGAATGTCACCAAACAGGTAGCCATGCAGATCAAACTTTAAGTAATCGAGGAAACTTAACGCAACCATTCCCAGTGAAAGTGACGAATGTGCGAGTATACCGAGCAGGGTGTCCGTGGCCAGCAGGTGTTTTTGCTGCATCCAGACCAGCAGAATGGCAAAGACGGTGCAAACGGCGATTATGCCGACATTGATACTCACCCCGTAGAGCAGGCCCAGCGCGATTCCGAGTAACGAGCTGTGTGCGAGCGAATCGCCAAAATAAGCCATGCGCCGCCAGACCACAAAACAGCCGAGTGCGCCGACCACCAGTGCAACTCCGATGCCGGCTGCCAGTGCCCGCAGCACAAAACTGTCAAACATGATCGTGCTCATGGTGGTGATGATCGTGACTGTGATGATAAACCGACATCAGCCTGGCCATGTCATCGCCGAATAATGATATGAATTCCGGATCCTTTGTGACCACCTGCGGTTCACCAGAACAGCACACGTGATGATAAAGGCAAACCACTTTCCGGGTTGAAGACATCACCAGATGCAGGTCATGGGAAACCATTAACAGCGTCAGCCTGCGCCGGGAATGGATATTTTCAATTAATTTGTAGAAAGCCAGCTGCCCGGATACATCCAGGTTTTGCGCAGGCTCATCCAGTATCAGCATCTGCGGATTTTCAAGCAGGGCCCTCGACAGCAAAACACGCTGAAGCTCACCGCCGGACAGCACATACAGCGGTTGATTCAACAGGCTCCGGATACTGGTTTCGTCTATTACTTGTTCAAACTCTGATTGAGTAACTTTTTTCCGCAGTTGCAGAAAACGTCTGACAGTTATGGGCATGGAATGATCTACACCCAGGCGCTGAGGCAAATAGCCGATCTTAAGGTTTGAGCGTCGCAACACCTTACCAGAATTGGGTTTATAAAACCCCATCAGGCATTTCAAAAGCATCGTTTTTCCAGCGCCATTGGGACCGATGATGGTGACAAAATCGTGCTCGGCAATCTCCAGTGATACATTATTCAGTATTTGCCGACGGTCACGATTTACTGAAACGTCCTCGACTTTTATTAAATAATTCACCGTTCTAGCCCGCATTTCTCACCGGATTTCGTAGCGAGACGGTTAGAGGATGCGGCCTGTATGGACTTTACGACCAAAGGGCCCGCAGGCATCGTTGACACGATGTCGAGGACCCTGACCGAGTAAAATGCCCACAGGGCGTGGCAAGGGACCGTCGCAGTAGCAGGATGGTGAGAAATGCGGACTAGCCGCACCACCGGATCACTGTTTGAGAATCTGGGGCAATCTTTTGAAACAGGAGAATTCATCAATGTCGATGACCATGTGAGTTTAAAGTGGTGATCAATATTAATGATCTGCTTTTGTTGATTTAACATATCTTAGGTAGTTCCATATTCTAAGAATTTCCGACTAAAACAGCCACAGGATCGGGCGTCGCCCGGGTTTGGCAAGAACCTTTGCAGATGTGTAAAAGACAATGATCATGCCGACTGGTGCATTAATTTGGCTATTTCGAGCAGTGTTCACATAAACCCTCAATTTCGAGAGTTATGCTGGAGGGTCTGAAATGATGTTCATCTGAGGTGCTGTTAATCGCTTTTGTCAGGGTTCGATTGCAGCACTCTTTGACCTGGTGGCAACCTTTGCAGATCAAAAAATAGCAGACATGCCTCTCGTGCGGATGTGAGCAGCCAACATACGCATTAAGACTGTTCAATTTATGCACCAGACCATGCTCTTTCAGAAAATCAAGACTGCGGTATACCGTTGGCGGTTTTGCAGAGGCGCTTTTGTCACCCAGCTTATCCAGGATATCATAGGCTTTGACAGGTCCATGGCTTGCCCAAACCAGTTCCAGAACCCGTTTTCGAAGATCCGTCAGCCGTAACCCTTTGACCATGCAAATCTTCTCAGCATTGCTCAGCGCCGAATGAATACATTCGTTGTGGAAGTGTGATTCGAACATTTTATTCAATCTTTATTTTATGTTACGTTATACTATAACACGCATTCACGATTGGAAATACAAATCACCATTCCGCAACCTGGCCTTATCATGAAAAAAATTGCCCTGCTCATCATCGTCAATCTAATATCCTGGCCGGTATTTGCACTCAATGTCGCGGTCACCATAAAACCACTGCACTCTCTGGTTCAATCCATTCTTGGTGAACAGACGCACGCCGTGCTGATCATCGACAGCAGCGCTTCACCGCATGATGTTCAGTTAAAACCCTCTGACATCCGCGCCCTGCAGCGGGCAAACCTTGTATTCATGATCGACCGAAGATTTGAAGGATTTATGCATCGCATCATCGACTCGGGCAGCGGCAAGTTGACTGTGATTGAAATGAGTGAATTTGAGCAGCTCAAGCGACTTCCACCAAGAGACCACAGGCATGGCGCTCATACAGGCCAGATTTATGCGCAGATTGACCCGCATCTATGGCTGAACCCCGAGAACGCTAAATCAATGGCCACGATTATCGCCCACCAGCTTGCTGAAATCGATAACTCAAACGCCAAGTTGTATAATACAAACCTGGAGCACACTCTGGGCAAACTGGATGAGCTCGACAATGCTCTGAACATACAGCTCAGCGGTTTTAGTGACCTGGCCTTCATGACCCAACACGATGCTTATCAGTATTTTGAAGAGCGTTACAATCTCAAATTTGCCGGTGCAATCGCGCTGGATTCGGGTATTCCAGCGTCTGTAAAGCTGGCACTGAACATTCAGAAAAGCATCAGGGCGCATGATGTAAGGTGTATATTCCGGGAACCACAGTATTCAGACCGGCTGGTGAAAACAATAGCCGAAAACGCAGGCATAAAAAACGGTATCCTGGACCCGGTCGGTGTTGGATTAACGCCTGGTCCCGAGCTCTATTTTGATTTAATGAGAAATCTTGGAAGTAACTTTACCAAATGTTTTTCAGATTGAACTTGATTTCATTATCGATATCCCTATCATCGTGGATACCTTGCTTAACTGGATATGATCAATACCCTATCTCATGATTGAAATTGAAAGAAAGTTCTTAACAAAAAACAAAAATTGGAAAAAAGATATTGTTAAAAGTGAACCGATAATCCAGGGCTACCTCGCTTCAGCATCGGGTAACGGCATAACGGTACGCATTCGAGTCACCGGCCAGCACGGTTTTATGACATTCAAAGGCCCGAGATTCGGCATATCCAGAACGGAGTATGAGTATGAGGTACCGATTAATGATGCCAAATCAATATTACTCGAGTCGCAGGCGCCGACTGTAAAAAAAGTTCGCCATACCGTGATGCATGATGGCGATCTATGGGTGATTGATGTCTATAAGGGGAGTAATAAGGGCCTGACCATAGCCGAAATTGAGCTTGAGTCGGAAGATCAGCCATTTGAGATACCGGAATGGATTAAAGAGGAAGTCACCGGGGAGACGCCTTATCGTAATTCGCGACTCGCCCTTAATCCATACACGATCTGGTAATTGATGATGAGTGCTGACCTGCTGCTGGAACCCCTCGCTGTTAGAGAAAAGGCTGCACACGGCAACGCATTGATCATTGATGTCACGACGGCCCAATCCTACTCAAAACACCATATCCCGGGCGCAATGTTTTTTGATTACCGGCACCTGGTGAGCGGGATTGCACCCTCGCCGGGGACATTGCCGGCCGCCGCCAGTATCGCTCATGCACTGGCACAGGCCGGCATTAGCAAAGAAAAATACATTATTGCCTATGATGATGAAGGCAACGGCAAAGCGTCGCGTCTGTTATGGACGCTGGATATACTGGATTTTAACAATCTGCATCTGATCAACGGTGGATTACATGCCTGGGCGCAATCAGGTCTGGGACTTGAGCAGACTGCAAACCTGTCAACGCCAGTAGAAATCATGGAGCTTGAATATGATAAAAGTAAGATTGCCGATAAAGCATTTATCCTTGCAAACCTCGATAATCCGCAGGTTGTCATCTGGGATGCGCGAACAGCAGAAGAGTACGCTGGTTTGAAACCGCGTGCGAATCGTAATGGCCACATTCCAGGTGCAGTCAATTTAAACTGGCTGGACACCATTGACATGCAAAACGGTTTTCGTTACAAGCCTGATGCACAACTGATCGAATTACTCGCTAATAAAGGCATTACAGCAGAAAAGACTATCGTGCCTCACTGTCAGACCCACCACCGCTCTGCTCACAGTTCGATTCTGCTAAAATATCTGGGTTATCAACACGTCAAAGCATACCCAGGCTCGTGGTCAGAATGGGGAAATTCAGCAGATACGCCTATCGAACAATAAGGCTAGACAGTGCCGCAAGTGGAATAGCGAAATGATAATCCATATCGACATGGATGCCTTTTATGCGTCAGTGGAGGAACTCGATAATCCGCAGATAAAAACCAGACCGGTGATCGTTGGTGGCCCATCAAAACAGCGCGGGGTTGTCTCTGCTGCCAACTACGAAGCCCGCAAATACGGCGTGCACAGCGCCATGCCGATGATCACTGCCAGCCGCTTGTGCCCAAACGCCATCATTATTAAACCCAGGCACCAGCGCTACAGTGAAGTTTCAAAACAGATTAAAGCGATTTTTTTTCGCTATACCCCCTTGGTTCAGCCGCTGTCGCTGGATGAAGCATTTTTGGATGTTAATCAAAGCACCAGGCTGTTCGGTTCACCGATAGCAATAGCTAAACGTATCAAGTCGGAGATACAAAGTGAGTTGAACCTGACCGCATCGGTCGGGATTGCCCCCAATAAATTTCTGGCCAAGTTGGCCAGTGATGCAGACAAACCGGACGGATTTGTAATCGTGAACGAATCCGAGATTCAGTCATTTCTTGATCCGATGCCGGTCAACCGCCTCTGGGGTGTGGGAAAATCGTCGGCAAAACGCCTCGAAGAACAAGCAATTTATAGCGTGTATGACTTGCGCAGAAAAAAACTCGATCAGCTGGAAAATATCTTTGGCACGCAAACTGCTCAACATTTATATAATTTGTCCAGGGGCATTGATGGTCGCAAGGTGAACGTTGAATCCGTTACCAAATCAATTTCCAGGGAGACAACCTTTTCAAATGATATCGATGACCTGACTGAAATCCGGCGTGTATTCGTAATACTGACTGAAAATGTCTGTGAGCGAATGCGCGGTGAGAATTTGTTCGCCAAAACTATACAAATCAAGTACAGACGTAAAGATTTTAAAACATTCACCCGCAGCGATTCTCTGGTTCACGCGACGAACCAGACAGATACAGTCTGGAAAACTGTGAGTCAGCTGATCACAAACCATATTGTAAAATCAGTAACCCCGTTAAGGTTGGTGGGGGTTGGTTTGACTAACTTCAGCCAGGATAATGAGCTTCAGCCAGACTTGTTTGAAAATACAGATTACACGCTGGATAAAATATCGGACAGAATTAATACAAAATTTGGCAGTGCAGCACTCAGCCGCGCTAAAGGGCTTTCAAAAACAGACCCAAAGAAACAGTAAGTCATTATAATCAATGTACTGTTTAAGATTTATTTTAAACAATGTGACTATTGGATAAAAATTTACGAGACGCAGAAAAGATGAGCAAGAAAATTCATAAAACAGACTCCGAGTGGAAGCAGAAACTCACCGATGAACAGTATTACGTCACCCGTCAAGCGGGTACCGAACGGCCCTTCACGGGAAAGTTCAATTCACATTTTGAGGACGGTACCTACGTGTGCGTCTGCTGTGGTGAACCACTGTTTGACTCCAACAGTAAATATGACCATGGTTGTGGCTGGCCGAGCTTTTCTCAGGCCAGGGACAATGAATCAATAACAGAAAAATCAGACCTGGGCCTTGGTATGCGCCGAACGGAAATTATTTGCAGCCGATGTGATGCACACCTCGGACACGTATTTAATGATGGACCAAAACCAACAGGCCTGCGTTATTGTGTAAACTCAGCGTCTCTGGACTTCACTTCGGAAAAAATTGAAGAGCAGGAGTAGACCCCTTTTGAACAATCCATGATAAAGCTGTTAGCGTCAATACGGTTTGGACCATATTTCCTGACACAATTTCTGGGAGCATTTAACGACAATCTTTACAAGAACGCGCTGATTATACTAATCACCTATTCGCTGGCTGCAAAGTCAGGTCTGAGCACCGATACCCTCGTGAATCTGAGCGCAGGCCTGTTTATCCTGCCCTATTTTCTATTTTCGGCCTTCGCCGGCCAGCTTGCAGACAAAATGGAAAAATCCCGATACATTCGCACCATAAAAATTGCAGAGATTATTTTGATGTGCTTTGGTGCCATTGCATTTTTGACCGAAAGCATAATTCTACTGCTGATTATTCTATTTTGCATGGGTGCCCAATCGAGTTTTTTCGGTCCGGTTAAATACGGCATTCTGCCGCAGCACCTCGACGAGGCTGATCTGGTCAACGGCAACGGCCTGGTGGAGATGGGTACGTTTTTAGCGATACTTCTCGGTACGATCGCAGGCGGGTTAATGATTGGATTTGATAACGGCGCTTATCTGGTCGCCATTGCGATCATTTTCTTTGCCGCCGTTGGCTGGCTGAGCAGCATCAAGATTCCTATCGCAGCCGCCGTCGACCCGGACCTGAAGGTCAATTTCAACCTGCTCGCTGAATCTGTCAATATCGTTCGACATATCGTCAGCTACAGACTGGTATTTTTAGCCATCATCGGCATTTCGTGGTTCTGGTTTTTCGGCGCAGTCATTCTTGCCCAGTTTCCCGCCTACACCAAGAATTATTTATATGCGGACGAGGAGGTTGTCACCCTGCTTTTAGCCACATTTTCACTTGGTATCGGCTTTGGCTCTGTTTTTTGCGGTTATTGTGCCAAACACACGATAAGTCGCAGCCTTAAAATGCTGCCTGTTGGGGCATTTGGCCTTAGCCTGTTCGGTTTTGTCGTTACCACTCTTGATCCAACAATTGTCGGTACGCAGGCTATGGGCTTTAAGGAATTTATTTCAGGCAACGGGAACCTGTTAATCATTGCGACATTTACGGCAATGTCTTTTTGTGGCGGTCTGTATATCGTCCCGCTATACACATTTATCCAGTATTATGCACCCGAAAACTACCGGTCGAGAATTATTGCCGGTAACAATATCCTTAATGCTGCATTTATGGTGGTTGCCGCACTGTTTGCAATCGTTTTCTTAGCTAATGGCGGCACAATCCTGCAGCTTTTCGCCTGTCTGGCATTCATAAATATTATAATATTCATTTATAGCTTCATTTTTATAGCCAAGTTTAACAGGCAATCATTCAAATACAGCTAATGCTAAGAACACTACAATTTATGCTTCCTGCGCGTATAGTGCTGATGGGCCTGCTGATGGTCTTGTCTG
>JAHEKD010000103.1 GCA_024638545.1 Gammaproteobacteria bacterium | reverse complement strand
AAACGGCAATACCTGCAAAATTCGCAGATTGGCCGGTAAGGCTGAGTTTTATATAAAATTTTGCGATCGTGAGAATTAATGCCAGCAATAGTGATGCCAGGTCAATGTTGCCGGTTTTAGGTACAACAGCACCGAGCGGCCTGAGTATAGGAGCTGTAATTTTCACTAAAAACTGGGTGACAGGATTATGATAATCGACATCAAATAGCTGAAATAAAAAACGTAGCATGACAGCGCCGATGTATAAGCTAAACAGTGTATCGATCAAGTAATTACCGGCATTATTAAAGTAGGCATTTTCCATCTAGATTTCCTCTGAAAGTTTTATTTGTCCCGGGATAATTCTTTAGAGCGATTGACAGCCTGTGTCACCGCGTTTTCTACTAACTCGCTGAAATTATGTTGCTTGAGTTTATTGATTGCTGCCTCGGTTGTACCTCCGGGAGATGTCACCCGCTGGCGCAAGGTTTTGAAATCAACATCGCTATTTAATGCAAGTTTCGCAGAACCCAGGGCAGTTTGGAGCGTGAGGGTATTTGCCACGGATTCACTTAGTCCGTTTTTAATTGCCGCGTCATAAATAGCTTCCATTAGGTAGAAAAAGTAAGCGGGACCGCTTCCTGACACGGCCGTTACGGAATCAATCAATGACTCATCCTCAAGCCAGACCGTAATGCCGACAGCGTGCATGATGCTTTCAGCCATTTTTTTTTGCGCTAAGGAAGCATTCAGCGCGAACAAGCCTGAGGCGCCTGTTCGGACTAGGGCGGGCGTGTTTGGCATCACCCTGATGCATGGTGCACCGTCACAGTCTAGCCAATTTAAAATTTGATTGCAGCGTATTCCGGCGGCAATTGAAATAATAACAGGCGTGTATTGACTGTACACATCTTTTAGCGAAGTCAGGATAGCCTGCATGACCTGGGGTTTGACGCTGAGAACAACCGCATCAACTTTTTCCAGAAGTTCTGCATTGCTTGCACAGGGCTGGACACCAAATTCACGATTGAGGCCTGACAATTTTTCGGTATCGGGATCATAGGCGTAAACAGTATATTCTTCACTGTCACCGGTTAATCCTCCAATAATGCTGGCGGCCATGTTCCCACCACCGATAAATCCGATATTTCGTTTACCCATAGAGCTGAATTCTCAAATTATTAAGATTACCATTCGGTGATTATAATGTTTTTATATACTGATTCTTGCCTAAAGCAACGGAATTATAAAAACAGCAATCCGGTGTTAGCAGATGACCGTTAAAGTTTTTCATAACACGTCTGCATTTACTTTTATGTTGTGAGGTCAACGCTAGGTTCGTGGCCCGAATAATGCCGTGCCTATGCGAATATGCGTGGCGCCTTCAGCGATGGCCGCTTCCATATCATCTGTCATTCCCATGGACAAAACGTCATAGGCTCTGGTTTGCGCATTGAGTTCATCCAGCAGTGCTTTCATCACGCTGAATACTTGCCGCTGTTGATCATGTGGCTTGTCTGGAGCAGGGATGGCCATTAAACCACGCAGCTTTATATTTGGCAGAGTGGAAATCTCATTAGCAATATTGACAACTTCGTCAGGTGACACGCCTGACTTGCTAATTTCACCTTCCAGGTTGACCTGCAGGCAAATATTGATCGGTGCCAATTCTGCAGGTCGCTGGTCACTCAGGCGTCGGGCAATTTTAATCCGGTCTACACCGTGCGCCCAGCTGAAATTTTCTGCGATGTCTTTTGTCTTGTTACTTTGAATATGACCGATAAAGTGCCATTCCAGATCAAGGTCCCTGAGTTCATGTTGTTTCTGTCTGGACTCTTGAAGGTAATTTTCACCGAATGCACGTTGCCCCAGGTCAGCTAATTCACGAATCATGCCGGCTGGCTTGGTTTTGCTGACGGCGACTAAATTTACGCTGCCGGGATCACGATTATATTTAAGCTCGTACTGCTTGATATTGGCCAGGATGTTCTGGTAGCGTTGTGCGATGTCTGACATTTTACTCTCTGGAAACCTCAATATACCTTATAACTTGTTCAGTGCATTTATAATAATCAATTCAGGCGAACATTGCAGGAGCGTGGACCTTGCAAACCGTGCGCTCGCTCAGACCTGAACGCGTGCAGCCACTTGATATTGACCGTTCTAAACATCAACTGAATTCACCCGGACTTGTGCTCCGGATTCTGTTAGTGTTTCATTATGGCAAGTTTATACCGCTACAAATCACAAGTCAGGCATCAATGGCGGATTTAGCATCAGTCTTTGCGACCTTACTTGGAGTAGCGCAGGATGCGGGCGTGCCGCAGGTCGCTTGCCAATGCGAAAATTGTCTCACGATCAGGACCAATTCCGGGTGGCCGGTTTGCCTTGCTATTGTCGACAATAACGCTGGTAAATTCTGGATGATTGATGCCACGCCTCGATTTCCGGAGCAGCTTAACTGGCTGAAACGACGTTACCCGGACTACAGGTTTTGCGGAATCTTGCTTACGCATGCCCATATCGGTCACTATGCCGGCCTGATGTATCTTGGCCGTGAGGCGATGTCAGCAAAAGCGCTTCCTGTCTATGCCTCGATCTCCATGCAGGCCTATTTAAGCAACAATGGACCTTGGTCAGCTCTTATAGAGCTAAACAATATTGAATTAAAAACTTTGCGTGACAACGATCAGCTCATTATTTCAAAAGATATCGTCATTACGCCTGTTGCCGTAGAACATCGATCAGAATTTAGTAATACTTATGCGATGCTGTTATCCGGTCCACAAAGATCGTTATTCTATTGTCCTGATATTGACAGCTGGCAGAGACTAAACCTGTCTGAATATTTAAATGCCAATGATTATGCCCTGCTTGATGCTACATTTTTTAGTGATGATGAGCTGCCGGGCAGAAATTTAAGGGAAATTCCTCATCCCCTGGTCACTCAGACGCTGGAATTTATCAGGGACCAGCCGTTTCAAACCTGGCTGATTCACCTTAACCACTCTAATCCCCTATGGCGACCGGGAAAGGAAAGGAAGCTGGTAGGAAAACATGCTGTGCAGTTGCCCGATTTTGGCCAGGTCTGGAATCTCTAGCCCGCATTTCTCACCACCCTACTACTGCGACGGTGCCTTGCCACGCCCTGTGGGCATTTTACTCGGTCAGGGTCCTCGACATCGTGTCAACGATGCCTGCGGGCCCTTGTGCCGGCACATATGCTGATAACATAATGCCGGCCTTGGGTCGTAAAACCCATACAGGCCGCATCCTTTAACCGTCTCGCTACGAAGTCCGAGACACTGCTAGCCTGGGTAATTCCGGGGACACAGCTATGCAGTGTAGACGATTTCACCGCCGATTATGGTCGCAGTCACCTTGTTTTTAAATCGCTGATTCATGAAAGGTGTGTTTTTGCCCCGGCTGACCAGGCTGTCGCTGGTAACAACCCACTCCTGAACGGGATCAAAGATACATACATCTGCGCGCGCATTAACGGATAAATGTCCAGCGTCAATACCGGCAATATCAGCCGGACCTGCTGTAATCAGCCCGATAGCCTGAGTTAACGAAAGTTCGTTTTCCTCGACCAGTTTTAAGGTCAGCGACAGCAGTGTCTCCAGGCCGGAGATGCCAGGTTCTGATTCACTGAACGGTAACAGTTTGGCATCGTTACCGTGAGGCTGATGGTCTGAGCATATTGCGGTAATAACACCATTTTTAAGTGCATCGCGAAGTGCGCGCCGATCCTGCTTGCCGCGTAAAGGTGGCTGAACATGGCAAAGCGTGTTAAACAGGCCAACATCGTGCTCGCTCAGGTGCAGATGGTGTGCAGTCACGTCGGCTGTCACCTTAACGCCTTTGTCCTGCGCCTCGGCCAGCATCGATATTGCCCTTCCGCTGGAAAGCTGGCACAAATGTGCAGTCGCGCCGGTGGTTTCAATCAGTGCCAGGTCACGAGCGACGCCGACCGTTTCAGCGGCCTCAGGTACTGAGGGTAACCCAAGTTCCGTGCTGACAAATCCCTCGTGAACAACACCGTTGCCGGTCAGCCAGGGATCCTGGGAATGCAGAAATACAGGGATGTCAAACGTCGAGGCATACTGCATTGCACGTCGCATCACCAGCGAATTGGTAATCGGGGATAGTGCATTACTCATGCCCACACAGCCAGAATTTGCAAGTGCCCACATGTCCGTGAGTTTTTCGCCTTTTAAGCCCTGCGTCAGGGCACCCAAAGGGTGGATGAAAGTCCGTCCTGTTTGCCAGGCCCGCTGTTGCAGCATTTGTGCCATGGCGGGTGTATCGATGACGGGTTTCGTATCCGGTGGGCATATAATTGTTGTAATCCCGCCTTTTACCGCCGCCAGTGTTTCTGATTTGATAGTCGCTTTTTTTTCAAGGCCGGGTTCGCGCATGCGGGCACGCAGATCGACCAGGCCCGGGCAGACAATTTTTTCACTGGCATCTATGGTTATATCAGGATCGAAACCATCAGGCATTTCACCGATTGCGATGATGTTTGATTCCGCAATAAATAGATCCGTGGCCGCGTCAATTTGGTTTTTTGGGTCTACCAGGCGGCCACTTTTAATCGCAATTTTTGGATGATCCGACAAATTACCTGCTGCCTCCCATAATCGTAGCCATCACTGACATGCGTATGGCTATCCCGTTAGTTACTTGAGCAAGAATAACCGAGTGTTCGCCGTCTGCAACAGAGGACGCAATTTCAAGACCGCGATTCATGGGTCCGGGGTGCATGACTATGACGTCATCTTTAGCAAGCTTTAATTTTTCCTCAGTCAACCCGTAGAGATGGAAATATTCCTGTTCGCTGGGTATCAGCTGGCCTTCCATTCGCTCCAGCTGCAGTCGCAACATCATGACCACGTCAACATTTTCGATGCCTGTTTCGAGGCGATGGTAAGAGCTGGCACCCAGTTTTTCAATGGCGGTGGGTATCAGGGTCTTTGGGCCGACCACTCTGATGTCCTTAACACCGAGTATTTTGAGGGCATGTATTTGCGATCTCGCAACTCTTGAATGCAGAATATCACCCACGATTGCCACTGAAAGATCTGCAAATTCTTTTTTATACTGACGTATTGTAAACATATCCAGCATCGCCTGTGTCGGATGTGCATGGCGGCCATCGCCGGCATTAATTATTCGCACTTCGGGAGAAACATGTTGTGCGATGAGAAAGGCTGACCCACTGGCAGCATCTCGCACGACGAACATGTCGGTTTTCATCGCTTCAATTGTAGAAACAGTATCCAGCAAGGTCTCGCCTTTTATGGTTGACATTCTTTTTGCATCGAGATTGATAACATCGGCCGAGAGCCTTTTTGCAGCAATTTCAAAGGTAGTGCGTGTGCGTGTGCTGGGTTCAAAGAACAGATTTACAACTGTTTTGCCTCTGAGCAGCGGCGCCTTGCGTATCTCTCTCTGGCCAAAACTGATAAACGACTCTGCGGTGTCCAGAATCTGGATCAGGGTGTCCCTGGGAATGTCTTCAATAGTGAGGAAATGCCTGAGCCGGCCTTTGTTGTCGAACTGAATATCGGTGAAGTTCATTAAAACCTGATTCTATATCAGACTTATGTTTCAGCGGTAGTAATTTGTAGTGTTAATTCATCAGGACCCTTTAGTTTTATGTGCTGATTGGCGCTTAGTTCAATTTTCTCTCCGACCACGTCGGCCTGAATGGGCAATTCACGGCCACCGCGATCGACCAGGACAACAAGCGTGATTGAGTCGGGCCTTGCATAGTCAAATATTTCATTCATCGCAGCGCGAATAGTGCGACCCGTGTACAGTACGTCATCAACCAGGATGACATCCCGATGGTGCATGTCTGACGGCAAGTGTGAGCCTTTTACGTTTGGCTGTAACCCGACTTTCTGATAATCATCACGATAAAAAGTGATGTCTATCGTATTAACCGGATCCTGAAGTTCGAGGCGTTCATGCAATTCATTAGCCAGCCAGACACCACCGGTATGTATACCGATCAGTAGTGGCTTGTTCAAGTGCCTGTTTGCGATATCTTGCGCCATTTTATCAAGCAGCGCATTTACATTAGTTTTGTGCATATCGAGTGAAATAGCTCTCAAGAATTAATCGGGCCGCAACCGGGTCGCGCCTTGACTGAAGTTTTTTTGTTAGTCCCTGTTTGGTGCCCAGTGAATGACGTATTAAATTATCGGCTGCGCTTGAACTTAAACGCTCATCTTCATGCCTCACGTTTAAATTATAGCGACTTTCCAGCAGTTTACCGAATCGCCTTGCCTGTTTTGAGAAGTGACTTTCCGTGCCGTCCATATTCAACGGCAGTCCGAGTAAGAGTAAATCCGGTTCCCACTCGTTGATTAATTTATCTATCTGCGTCCAGTCAGGCATGCCGTTATTGCAGCGAACCGTCATTAACGCCTGTGCAGTTTTCAATGAGTCGTTGCCCACAGCAAGGCCGATTTTTTTGTGACCATAGTCGAAACACAATATTGTCTGCACCGTTTCAGCCACCTTTGATGTTATTAAAAAACAGAGAAATTAAAACAACAGGACCCTGTCGAGTTCAAAATTAGCGCAACCGACCCTAAGCATGGCCAATTTGTGATGATATTTTTGTAATGTCTATACCCGCCATGGCGGCGGCCTTGTTCCAGCGTTGATCAACCGGTGTCTCAAACAGAATTTCCCGATTTGCAGGCACAATCAGCCAGGAATTTTCCTGGATTTCCGCTTCGAGTTGCCCGCCTGACCATCCTGCGTAACCCAGTGCAAACAAAAAAGATCGTGGGCCCTGGCCATTGGCGAGCGCGTTCAGTATGTCTTTAGAGGATGTTAAGCCGAGGTTGTCGGTGATGGATAATGTGTATTCCCAGCTGCCGATGCCCTCATGGAGCACCAGCCCTCGTTCTGATTGCACCGGGCCACCGAAATGAACCTGGTCAGTCTCATCAATGCCTTTTTGTTCCAGGTCGAGCTGAATGAATATCTCAGCTAAAGACAGGTTCGTGGGTCGATTGACGACAATACCCAGCGCACCATCTTCATTGTGTTCACATATTAATGTGACGCTGCGCGAGAAATTATTATCTTCCAGCGACGGCATTGCTATTAGAAACTGGTTAGTCAGACTGCTCATCTTATTCATAAGTATATAATACCTATTAAGGGAATCCATGATCAAGTCTATAAAACACTTCGAATTGATAATACTTGCAAAAAAATAATGGAAACTAGGGATTAGATGCTGGTTTATTTTAAGTAAAGTAAAAATATTAAAGTTTAAATTTAACGCGGCTGATGTACCTGCTGACGATGTAATTCAGTTTAGTGACTGCATCGAGCGTGACGAAACCAAATTTCCGGTGTTTTCCAGGGAATCCCAATCTGCGTGTCTGCGTATGTGAGTTTTGATTCGAACCCAGGCTATCCTGACTGCGTTTTCGGTATTACGGAAATACCGTTTTGAGCCTTTGGGATCAGGCTTGAAGACAGTAACAGAGCGAGCACGATATTGAGTGGGAAGACTTCAATAATGTTAATTGTGAGGCTACAGAGGATAAAACAAATGTAAGCCGATCGCCTGTCTTTATCCCTGATTAGAGCCATTAGCATCAGTGTGTAAAGTAGCGCACAGCCAATAATGCCGGTTTGAATAATAAGCAGCAGCGGTGTGGAATCAACACTGAATGTAACCGGCAAATTGGCAAATTGTTCAAAT
>JAHEKD010000102.1 GCA_024638545.1 Gammaproteobacteria bacterium | reverse complement strand
TGCGGGTCGCACCTTTCCAGAATATACCCAGTATAATTGAAGGTGCGAATTGAGCGGCGGCTGCAAATGATACCAGCCCTATAGTCACGAGTGCATAGGATTCACCGATCAGCTTGAAATAAAGATAACCCAGCAACAAAATGACAATAATCGCACCACGCCGTATGGCGATAATAATTCCTGTCAAATCTGATCGCTTTGTCAGGCCAAAGAGATGGTTACGTATGATCACCGGCATGATTAGTTCGTTCGAGATCATGGTCGAAAGCGCAATTGTGGCAACGATCACCATCCCGGTGGCTGCTGAAAGGCCACCAATGAACACAAATAGGGTCAGCAATTCATTATTCAGGGCCATGGGGATTGTCAGAACATAGGTATCCGGATCTACTGAGTCGCCCGGAAACAGTAGCAACCCTCCAAATGCCAGCGGCAGTACAAAAATATTAATCACCAGCAGGTACAGGGGAAACAGCCAGGAAGCCTTGAGTAGATGACGTTCGTCGGTATTCTCAACCACAGTCACCTGAAATTGCCTGGGCAAAAGAAATATCGCCAGCATGGATAATATCGTCAACGCAAACCAGTTCGCATAGGTCCCGGGCAAGGCGCTTATCTGCATGAGTTCAGCCAGCGCCGGTACTTGCAGGGCTTGCTCAAACAGGTTTGCCGGTCCGTCAAAAACCGTAAAGGTCACAAAATATCCGACAGCCAGAAAGGCACAAAGTTTTACAACCGATTCGAAGGCTATTGCGGCAACCATCCCCTCATGCTGTTCCGACACATCAATATGTCTTGTGCCAAATAAGATCGTGAACGCTGCCAGCAGCATGGCGATGTAAAATGCGGAATCTTTCCAGAACGCCTGATCGAGTTGCTTGCTTGGCATCACGAGTTCAGGATACTGGTTTATGATAAAAAAACTCGTCGCAACGGCTTTCAATTGCAGTGAAATATAGGGCAGTATGCCTATCACGGCAATCACGGTGACAATACCGGTTAGCTGCGCGCTTTTACCGTATCTTGAGCCAATAAAATCAGCAATCGATGTTATCCTGTAAATTTTGGCGATGCGGATAATTTTTCTCAGGACCAGCCACCATAACGCCGCCATCAGCGTTGGGCCGAGATAAATGGGTAAAAAACCGGCGCCAGTGCTGGCGGCACGCCCGACGCTGCCGTAAAACGTCCAGGCGGTGCAATAAACCGCGATCGACAGTGAATAGATATAGGGATTGTTGATAATGCTGCGTTTTTCATCTGCCCGTTTATCACCGAAATAAGCGATTCCGAACAATACCGCCATGTAAGCAAAAGAAATGCTGATGATTACTCCCTCACTTAACATCGTCAGTTTTCACTTTAGTTTTGTTTTCCAGGTTATTGTTTAAATTATTAACAAAAATGTAAACCAGTGCTATAAACACAAACCACATACCGAACAGGTAAAAGTAAAGCAATGGAATACCAAAAACCAGCAGTTGCTTCGATACGATTGACAGCCAGGGATAGTTAAGTACAAATGCTGCAAAAATGACAAGTATTAATAATAATTCTCGAGATTTTTTCATTTGCCGCCTCTAGCTGTAGGCATTGAGTGCATCCTGCAGCGTGATAATCCCCTTGGGCTCCAGCAGATCGATCAAGCTCAGCAGCAGTTGCGCTGTCGCCATGCTGTCGGACATAGCTGTATGCCTGTTCATTACTTCGATACCGAGTCGATCCAAAATGGCATCCAGCGATTGTTCAACTTCGTGGCCATGCAGGCAGACTGACAACATCAACGTATCAAGTACGGTGTTGTTAAACTTAATGCCGGATTGTCTTTCTTGCTGGCGAATAAACCGCATGTCGAACCAGGCATTATGTGCAACCAGCACAGCGTCTCCTGCAAATTCCTTGAACTTGCGCAGCACAATATCTATGGTGGGGGCATTGCTGACGTGATCATCTGTTATACCGTGATAGCGAATAGATTCTCGGGGTATTTTGCGCTGTGGATTAACCAGTTGATCGAAAGTTTCATTGGACAGAATGCGCTGATTAACAATACGCACGCCTGCAACAGAAATAATCTTATCGCCCTTCTCGACATTCAGGCCAGTGGTCTCGGTATCGAATACTACGTACTCCAGATCGCGAAGCCGCCTCTGCATGATGGTTTCATCATCACCGGTCATATCCATGATATCAAAATCATAACTAATCGGGCGCGATGGAATATACTCAACCACCGCACTTCTGTCCTGGCGGCTTATCGGCACCGAGATACGAAACAGTGCCTGTGACTTGTCACGGGGACTGGTCTGACTCCACAATACGCTGTGGTGTTGATCGAGCACACTTTGCACGGACGGAAAACCAACGACATCAGCTAAAGAAACATCCAGCCAGTTATTCAGCTTGGTATCGGAGATGGGTAAACCTTCCCAGCTAATCTGCAGGTAAGCCCGGTTATCTATCTGCTGAGCTTCGAGATCGAATTTTTCAGCCCTGGTCAAAAGCTGGATCTGTTTTATGAAAAATAACAGTAAAATGGTTACCGCATGACTGTCCAGCCTTAGCCAGATCGGTAAGCCGGTCTGTATAACCTGAATTCGTTCTTCACTATTCGCACGCCGGATTACATTATTGACTAAATCCGATGAATATACATCAGTGAGGATGAATTCCCCGCCAACCAGTTCTCTGGAAACCTGTGCCAGTTCATCAACCTGCAGACTAAGATTTGTACTTTCCTCGGCAATGACGGCGTAGAATTTTTGCCGCAAATCATCGGGTATATCCGCGAAATAGTTAAGGTTCTCGGCGGCAGCCCGCAGGTTGGCAAGCGGGCTGCGCATGTTATCAATCGAACTGCGCATTATTTTGTTTCTTTTGCCCAGTATAAATTGTTTGGAGGTAATGTCTGATAAAGTCAGAACATAACCGTGAGAATGTGAGGTGTCCGCAGTGCTTGTCAGGAGCGTCATCTTGCAGAGCAGCAGATGATCACTGTCCTGTATGGAACAGACAAATTCAGAAGAGGGATTATTTTGTTTCTCCTCGCCGGCTTTGTGAATATTCATATGGTCAATCGTATTTTCCAGCACAGGCTTGGGCAATAAATCTGACAGAAACCGCCCCAGACCCAGTGACGTGTGGCCACCTGTCACCCGCAGGGCTGCCGGATTATAAAGGATTATCCTGTGATGATGATTACAGACAATGATTCCCTCGTCCTGACAACGAATCACCTGTTCCAGATAGATTTTTTTAAGATCAGCGGATTGTGCACCCGTTTGCAATGCGCGGCTGATTTCATGGCGCGAACGCATGATCTCATCGCCCAACTGATGTACGATTTCAGGCAGGTTTCCAAGTGCATGCGCTTCCGGCATTTCGAGTTCATGCGCCGCATGGGTATTCAGGATGATCTCCCCTCCCCTGCGAAGCACATTTAATGGTCTGAACAACTGTTTTCGCTGTGTAAACAAGTTGATAACAATGGCGCCGAGGGCCAACAGCGATGAAATGATGATGCCGATAGCTAAACTGTCAGCACCTGAAAGGCGAAATTGCAAGACCGCAAGAACCAGCCCGGTTACAAGTGCAACTATAGATAAGATGTACAGCAGCTCGAATTTATTTAATTTTTTCATCGAAATCCTAATCCGACAGATCGCATAAATTGCTCGTCAGTTTTCCAGTAACGCCTTGACCTTATCTATTATTTCCTGGGTTGAAAATGGTTTGGTCACATAATCATCAGCACCGATAGCAAGCCCTTTTTCCCGCTCAACCTCTCTTCCCTTAGCTGTCAGCATAATGATTTTCAAATCCTTGAAATTCGGGTTTGCTCTAAGCGACTGGCACACTTCAAAACCATCACGTTTGGGCATGTTTACATCCAGAATCAGCATGTCGGGCTGCCATGATTCAACCAGCGCCAGCGCGGCATCACCATCTGAGGCTGTTTGGACGTCGTAGCCGGCGCGTTCTATTAAAAATTCGAGCGAGAGCAGTATATTGGGTTCATCATCCACGAGCGCTATTTTTTTAGCCATGATTTTATCTTTGTAAAACCTCTCCTTAATGGATTCCAACACATTATAGCAGTTTACTTTTTCGCTGCGGAATCACTCAATCACTCAGGGAAGATAATTTATCAGCTGACTAATCCGTGCTGTATACGGGTTTTTCCAATAGGCAGTTTGTGCCAAAAACAGTTCGGCACAGGAAATAGCATCATTTAATGCATCGTGTAATTTATACTTCGGAAGATTGTATCGCCGACAGCACTGATGCAGTTTCAGCTGTTGCCCGCTGGTAATATTGCGCCTGCTCCTGCGCCGTTCGATCATCAATGTATCGGCCACAGGAATGACAATGCCGCATCCGTAAACCTGCTGACAGGCCTTGTTCAGGTAGCTTGATTCAGCTGCTGCATAATGCGCAATCAAAACCTTGCCCTTGAGCAGCTGTAAAAATTCATCAAGCACGGTTTTCAGTTGCATTCCCTGCATGGATGTGTCGTCCAGAATATGATGAACAATTGCGGAATTTTCAGGGATACTTTGATCCGGTTTGACCAGCCGGTGGACGGCTGTTTTTAAATCGATAGACAAGTGACTGACCTGCACATATCCGAAGCTTAGAATTTCGTCCTTGATAAGATCAAATCCGGTGGTTTCAAAATCCAGCGCGAGATAGTTGGTTTCAAAAACAGACTGGTTTTGAGACGGTAACGGGGTATTGAGATAATCCTTGAGTGCTCCGCTTGGTGCCGCGTTAAGCAGCTTTTTCAGTTTGCGTTGCGCCAAAAACCGATTTAACATGCCCAACAAGCACAGTTAATAATTTTCCGATTATTGTAGTCATGCTGATGCAGCGAAATACCTCCGGTCTGACCGAGACTGTAATCGGCGCAATGATTTACCGGCGCGTCTTTTAGTGGACAGTTAACGGCAGTTTTAAATCGGCAGAATAGTTTATTTTGAAGTCTGATAAGGTCAGGCATACTTATCGCATGTGGCTGGACGTATATCGTTGAGCCAAATACTCCTGCATCCTGGAAACGACTTTAAACGCATCGCGCAGGTGATCCCGTTCGAAAGTTGATAACGCATTGGGATTTGCAAAATTATCAGGTTTAATATTATTCATTATTTGTTGTGACTGATGCTTCATACGGAAAAGGTTTATAAATTCATATGCATCCAGCAGATTATCAGCGGCCTGCTCACTGATTACACCAGATGATTTTGCATCCAATAACCTCTGATAGGTGTTGATGCTTTTAAGGCTTGCAGACAGCGTATAGACCCTGGCCAGATCCACTATCGGGGCTGTTCCACGGTTTTTCAAATTCAGCAGATTCTTATGTTCCTTGTCGGTGACTAAAACAAACTGCCTGAAAAAACCTAATGGAGGTGTATTTTGCAGGGCGTTTACTGATAAATTACTTATAAACAAATGATTGTCTTTACCGATCCCGAGATAGTGTTTTTTCAGTTTTTTAAATAATTTACGTTTTCCATACAGAACGCGCATGTCAAAAAATATGCTGCAGTACATCAACGCCTTGGGTTCGGGTTCATTAATCCATCTGGTAAAGTAGTTTTTCCATTGCTGCAATGGTTGACGCCATATCGGGTTAGTCGCCATGACATCACCCGGACAATAGACATAACCACAATCGTTCAAACCGTCACTGACAAAACGGGTCAGTGATTCGAAGTAATGGCCGTGTTCAGCGTCGTTAAAATTGTTGCCAAGCACCAGAACGTTGTCCTGATCTGAATGCAGTAGCTGTTCACGTCGTCCAAGCGATCCGGCGGCCAGCCAGCAGTAGTCAACAGGTGGCGGGCCGAATTCAAGCTCGGCCAGTTCCAGCAATCTGATATTGATATTCTCTCCTAGTGTACTAATGACCTGTCCGACCTGGTAAGCACGTAAGCCACTGTCAACCAACTGGCTGAGTATTGCAGGAATATCTGCACTTATATCAACAAGCTGCTGGATGGTGTTGGCTTTTGCAATTTCAGAAATTGTATATACCGGACTCTGGTGGGAAAGTTTTAGCAAGTCTGTTGTGGAAATGAGCCCAACAGGTTTATTGTCGGCTACAATCGGCAGATGATGGATATTGTGCCTCATCATTAACAAGCCGGCTTCAAACGCCATGGTATCAGCATCAATCTTAATCAATTTTTTTGACATTACGGTTTTGACAGGCTTGCTGGTATCCATGTTTCTGGCAAGAACGCGAATTCTTAAGTCCCTGTCCGTAATCAATCCGATTAATTCACCCGCGTCATCAACAACCATCAGGGTTGAAACATTTTCGGATGCCATCTTTTTTGCGGCTTCAGATATAGAGAGGTTCTGTTTTGTAAAAACTGCGCCCCGCCTGACAATTTCAGACACCTTTGACGCCATCTGCGCACTAAAGCGATCCTCATGGCCTTTGACCTGCTTGAGCGCCTTATGCAGGCGTTGTGATTCAACCATCATGAAATGATCTTTGAAATCTATGTTGTTTGAACAGATTTGCCTGAATTGCTCGCCGGATAAAACGTAAACCAGGCAGTCCTCATGGGCGATTACCACGCTTAGTGAAGGATGCTGTTTAATGACCGCTCGAAAACCAAAACACCCTTTTTCATTCACACGAGTTACAAGCTCGCCGTCCTTGTTAATAATATCGGCTGCTCCAGTGCGAATGATAAACAGTGAATCATGCTGTTGATCAATATTTATAATCTTCTGTTCGCGTCTAAAATATTTGATCCGCAGCTGTTTGCTGATTTTTCTAAGTTCACTATCGGGAAGTACATCGAAGGGCCGAACTGTTTTGATAAAGTCAAATATTTCCTCTAACTCACCCTGCATCATCTGTTTCCAATGAAATTAATTTTATTTTTCATGTTCAGAAAAGGCAATATTTAAAACAAAAAAGCACACTTGCGTGTGCCTTTTTGAAAAATCCTCTTAAGAATTCATACTCACCAGCAGTTTACGCATTTTGCCGATTTTCGATTAAGTCATCGACCACTGCCGGTTCAGCTAACGTGGAAGTGTCACCGAGACTGTCTATCTCATTCGCAGCTATCTTGCGAAGAATCCGTCGCATGATTTTACCGGAACGTGTTTTGGGCAATCCAGGCGCCCACTGAATGATGTCCGGCGATGCGATCGGGCCAATCTCTTTTCTTACCAGCGTTACCAGCTCCTTTTTCAATTCGTCCGAAGGTTCCACGCCTTTCATCAAAGTTACGTATGCATATATACCCTGACCCTTGATGTCATGCGGATAGCCAATCACAGCCGCCTCCGCGACAGTTTCATGCAACACCAGTGCACTTTCAACCTCGGCAGTACCCATTCGGTGACCCGAAACATTGATCACGTCATCAACACGGCCTGTAATCCAGTAGTAACCATCCGCATCACGTCTGGCACCGTCACCGGTAACATAAACATTATCAAACCCGCTGAAATAAGTTTCGATGAATCGCTTGTGATCTCCAAAAACCGTTCGCATTTGCCCTGGCCAGCTATGCTTTATTACTAAATTACCCTCGCCCTCACCCTCAATTTCGTTACCGTCGTTATCGAGCAATGCCGGCTGAACACCAAAAAACGGTAATGTTGCAGATCCTGACTTTAAATCGATGGCGCCAGGCAGAGGCGTGATTAGAATGCCGCCCGTCTCTGTTTGCCACCAGGTGTCAACAATAGGACATTTTTCATTACCCACTACCCGGTAATAC
>JAHEKD010000101.1:5135-7785 GCA_024638545.1 Gammaproteobacteria bacterium | reverse complement strand
CAGAATCAAAACCGGCATTATCAACCAGCATCTTGCCGTTGTCTTCAAGCAGAGTCAAACCCGCAGATTCCAGTTTTTCCTCGCCGGTTGCGCCCTCACCTACAGGCAATAAAGCCGTGAATGTACGCGGATCACCAATGTCATCCTCACCCAGCACCTGAAGACGCAACTCCTCACCCGGCTGCATCTTATCGACCACCTCCAGGATTTTAAGTGGATCAGTTTCATCAAAAGGCGGCACAATTCTGTCCATCCAGTAGCCCGGCCTGAACAGCGTAAAGGCGATCAGCAGCAGTAAAACTGATTCCCAGATTTTACTTTTAGAAAAAAAGTAGCCCTGGGTGGCTGCCGCAAACACCAGCATGGCCACGGTTGCAACAATAAATGTGAAAATGCCTTTGCCCCAGCCGACATCGATTAACAATAGATCAGTATTGAAGATAAACAAAAATGGCAGCGCCGCCGTGCGCAGACTGTAGAAGAACGCGACAAAACCGGTTTTTATCGGATCGCCCCCGGATACCGCGGCGGCGGCAAAAGAGGCCAATCCCACGGGCGGCGTCACGTCGGCCATGATGCCAAAATAAAACACAAACAGGTGAACTGCAATTAGCGGCACAATGAGCCCATTTTGCTGTCCCAGTTCTACGATTACAGGTGCCAGCAGTGAGGAGACCACAATATAATTTGCCGTTGTTGGCAGTCCCATTCCCAGGATCAGGCTCAACACACCCGTCAGCAATAAGATAGCCATGATTCTGCCGCCAGACAGCACCTCTACCACGTCAGCCAGTGCCGCACCGACACCCGTCTGGGAGACAACACCTACAATTATCCCTGCTGTTGCCGTCGCCAGGCCGATACCTATCATGTTTCTGGCACCATCAATCAGCCCGTCAATGAGATCGTTAAAGCCCTGTTTCCAGCGCACGCCCAGGTCTGATTCACCACGGAACATGGCGAATAGGGGACGCTGGGTTAACAGGATAAAGATCATCAGGGCAGTTGCCCAGAATGCGGAAAGCTTTGGTGACAAGCGCTCAACCATCAAACACCACACCAGCACTATAACCGGCAGGATAAAATGTAAGCCTGAGCGGATAGTCGGGCGTGGTTCAGGCAGCGAGACTACAGGTGCATTTGGATCATCGATAACCAGATCAGGGTAGCCCGCACCGATTTTGGCTAAAAAGAAATAGACCACCGCCAGCGCCACCGCAATCACCCAGGCCGTTGCTGCACCGAGCAGGGGTTTTAACCAGCCTAATAGATAGTAGGTACCAAAACCGATCACGCACATCATGATGAAACCGAACAAAAAGCCCATCAGGCGTTTTTGCCAGGGGCCGGGCTCAACCGCCCTGGGCAGACCCGCCATGTTTGCTTTTTGCGCTTCCAGATGAACTATGTATACCAGTGCAATGTATGAAATTACTGCAGGCAGAAATGCGTGAGTAATGACCTCGAAATAAGAAATACCCACATATTCAACCATTAAAAACGCGGCCGCACCCATTACCGGGGGCATGATCTGACCATTCACCGATGAGGCTACTTCCACAGCGCCCGCCTTTTCTGAACTAAAACCAACCCGCTTCATCATGGGTATGGTAAACGTGCCGGTGGTAACAACATTAGCAATCGATGAACCTGAAATCAGTCCCGTTAATCCGGATGAAACCACAGCGGCTTTGGCCGGGCCGCCGCTAAAGTGACCCATTAATGAAAATGCAACCTTGATAAAATAATTACCTGCACCCGCCTTGTCGAGCAGGGCACCAAACAGTACGAACAGGAAAACAAATCCTGTCGATACGCCCACGGCAATGCCGAAGACACCCTCAGTGGTGATCCACTGGTGGTTGACAACTTCATTTAGCGAATTGCCTTTGTGCGCAATCAGATCCGGCATATAGGGTCCGGCAAATGTGTATACCAGAAACAATGTCGCAATGATTGTCAGTGGCGGACCCAGGGCCCTGAATGTCGCCATTAGCAGCAAGACCATACCCACACAGGCAACAATAACGTCCTGCATGATAGGTGCACCCGGGCGATCTGACAAAGACGAATAAAACAGAAAAAGGTAGGCTGCACAAAAAGCACCCACGACCGCAAACGCCCAGTCCAGCACCGGCACATGATCCCGGGGTGATTTTTTGAAGGCCGGATAGGCTAAAAATGCAAGAAATATGGCGAATGCCAGATGGATTGAACGCGCCTCTGTGTCATTAAAAACGCCGAATCCCACAATAAATGGAATGGGCGAAGCGATCCAGAGTTGAAACAAAGACCACAGTAACGCAGCCCCGAGTAATATTCTTTTGGTTAAACCTGTCGGATCCCTCCCCCCTGTATCAGTTGATGCAACCAAATCATCCAATTCAGAATCAGATAAAGGCGCTTTTTCTTTCTGTGATTGGTCTTGTGTCATAACCATTCCTCAGTATGTTAATGAAGTTGGATGGCCTCGTGCATTTACACACTGCCAGAGAAAAATCTACGGATCATAATAGACTATTCCCAGCAAGCCGTATAATTAATTTTATTATAATTCATAAAATGAAATGGAGAGCCAGGCTCTCCATTTCAAACTCAGTAAAAGATGGCTGCCCTACATCCAGCCTTTTTCTTTATAGTACCTGGCCGC
>JAHEKD010000101.1:0-5125 GCA_024638545.1 Gammaproteobacteria bacterium | reverse complement strand
CGAATGTTGCACCGACTCCAAATGTTTCCGTGTCGGCATCAGATCCAGTGTACATTCCGCCTGGGATAACGGCTTTTGCGTAATAATTATTCTCGCTCACCAGTGCATCAATTTCGGGACCAGTGACCGGTATCAGTTTGGCTTCACAGGAAGTGGTAGCTTCCTTGATTGAACCATTCGGATGCCCGACAGTGAAGATAATTGCATCGACGTTGTTGTCACACATGGCCGCAGACTGTTCGGCTGACTTGAGTTCTGATGCGAGTTTAAAATCATCCATTGTCATGCCGACTTTTTCCATAACGACTTCCATGGTACCGCGTTGACCCGATCCGGGGTTGCCGATATTGACACGCTTATCTTTGAGGTCAGCAAATGTTTCTATACCTGAATCTGCTCTGGCGATTACCGTAAAAGGCTCCGGGTGAACAGAAAAAACTGCGCGCAGGTTTTCATTGGGGCCCTGGTCTTCAAATTTACTGGTGCCATTGTAGGCATGGTACTGCCAGTCAGACTGTGCAACACCCATGTCCATTTCGCCAGCTTTTATGGCGTTTAAATTTGCGACAGAACCGCCTGTTGACGGGGCAGTGCATTTAATTCCATGTTCATCACCACCACGATTCACCAATTTACAGATTGATTGACCTACGGCGTAATAAACACCTGTTTGTCCACCTGTTCCAATAGTGACGAATGTTTCTGCCTGTGCGGCACCGGTCATTAATACTCCGGCTGTAACGGCTGCAATTGCCAAACGTTTCATTATAAATACCTCATTGATAGAGATTAAAAAAGTAAAGAGACCCGGTCACCAACCCGAGAGGTGACAGATCCAAAAAATTCAGATTTAAAGGCTGAATGTATGCAATATTCTTTGCACATTGAATATTAACGCAAATAAAAACAGCATTTCAAGTCTTGCAATTCATTTAATTTTAATATACTAGATTAGATTATTCGAAAATTTTTACCAAATATGCTTGATAAAAAAGAAATACCGGCTAAGGACCTTGACCAGCTGCAGCAGCTGCTCGGCCGGATTAAACAGCGAAATTCAAGCATTAAACTTGGCAGAAGATCCTTCAAAACCTTGACAGGTATGATAGACAATCCAAGACACACAGCCTTGAACTCCATTTCAGAAATTGCCAGGGACATGAATGTCAACGCCTCCACCTTGACGCGCCTGTCGAAACGATTGGGTTATCGGGGTTTTTCAGAATTTCAAAATGTTTTTCGTGAACATATTTCACAGGAACCAAATTTCTATAGTGATAAATTAAGTCGCCTGCTAACCGATCAGGATGCTGACGAATATAAAAATCTTTCACTGATGGCAAATGTTGCGCATGATGAAACCTCAAATATATCAGTCATGCTAAAAAATATTCAGCCTCAGACGCTGGACATGATTACCGAAAAAATTGCAAATGCCCGTTCAATACGAATACACGGATTACGTCAGTTTTTTTCACTGGCATGTTTTCTGTCATATGGGCTGGGCATGATTCGTGACAATGTTGACGTACTTGGCGATTCAGGCCACGGTGTTGTCCATGCCCTGGCCCAGCTGCAGCCGGGGGATGTGTTAATCGTGCTTGGCGCAGAACCCTATACACGCGCAACAGCAGATGCCTGCAGAATTGCCTTCAAACATGGCTTGAGCGTGATTGCATTAACAGATTCCTATGCCTCGCCACTTGCCGCACACAGCCATCACGTAGTCATCATGCCCATAGAGGGCCATTATTTCGGTAACAATGTTGCATCCTGGTTTATTTTTGCAGAAGGTCTGCTCGCAGTTGTGGCACACTCTTTAGGTGAAGAATCAATAAGGGCAATTAAACACCGTGAAAAACTGATAAAGGAATTCGGTATTGCCCAAAAAGCGAAAATTTAGTTTATGGAAAATTAATAATGAATCATGATTGAGCATAAGGCTTTCCGGATTAGAGATCGTAATGATCTTGATTTCACTTAAACTCGCAGCCCGCAGGACTGAAAACAGCGCCTGCCCGACAGCACAACTGGACAAAATATTATGACAAATGTTTTTTATCGTAATCCTCACGCAACTTATCCTCATGCTGTTCAGGGAGACGGCATTTACATCACTGACAGTGAGGGCAAACAGTATCTCGATGCTTCAGGCGGCGCAGCCGTATCCTGTCTTGGGCACAGTAATCTAGCGGTCAGGGCAGCCATAAAAAAACAGATTGACCGGATTGCCTATGCTCATAGCGGTTTTTTCACCACTGACGTGATGGAGGAACTTGCTACCGCGCTGATCGCCCATGCGCCGGGGGAAATGGACAAGGTCTATTTTGTCAGTGGTGGCTCAGAGGCAGTAGAAGCAGCGCTAAAACTTTCCAGGCAATACTTCACTGAGTTAGGCGAGGATCAGCGCCGATTCTTTATCGCTCGCAAACAGAGCTATCATGGCAACACGCTGGGCGCACTGGCGGTGGGTGGTAACGAATGGCGACGCAAGCAGTTTAAGCCGCTGCTGGTGGATATTAAACATATTTCACCCTGCTATGCGTATCGACTGCAGCATCCCGGAGAAACAGAACCGGATTACTCCAAACGTATGGCTGACGAGCTTGAAACCATGATTCAAGCACTTGGAGCAGAGAATGTCATCGGTTTCATATGCGAGCCGGTTGTGGGCGCGACACTAGGCGCAGTGCCGGCAACGCGGGGCTACTTGAAGCGGGTACGTGAGATTTGCAATCAGCACGGCATTTTATTAATTCTGGATGAAGTCATGTGCGGCATGGGCCGTACGGGTTATTTTTTTGCACATCAGGAAGATGGTGTTGACGCAGACCTCGTTACTGTAGCTAAAGGTCTGGGCGCGGGTTACCAGCCGATTGGGGCAACCCTGGTCAATAAAAAAATATTTGATGCCGTTTATAATGGCAGCGGCTACTTTCAGCATGGCCATACCTATATGGGACATGCGACAGCATGCGCCGCCAGTCTCGCCGTGATTAACACAATCGAGGACGGGAATTTATTAGGCAATGTACTGAAATTGGGTGAAATGCTGCAGGCTGAACTCGAAAAAGAATTTTCGCAGCATCCCTTTATTGGCGATATACGAGGCCGCGGTTTATTTCGTGGTATCGAGTTCGTCAGGGACAAGGCGAGCAAGCTTACCTTTGAACCAGGCGCAAAGATCAACAGCCGCTTTAAACAAATAGCCATGCAGAACGGCTTGATCTGCTATCCCATGGGCGGCACTATAGATGGCATAAATGGCGACCACACCCTTTTGGCACCACCGTTTATCATCAATGAGTCACAGATTGACGAAATTATTACCAAGCTGAAAATAACCGCAGACGCTGTCTTCAGCAAGGTTTAACGGTTCCAGTTCGTGACTTAAATCACATATTGTGTCCTTTATTTTTGATATAGTGAATGAGTGTAACAGCGTATTGGAGGTGTCTTTACGGACAGTAAAACAAAAATGAAAACGTCGCCGCTCAGAGTAATGCAGTATCTTCTGGCTTCACTGCTATGTTTATTTCATATAAGTCAGGTATTTGCAGTTATACAAACCGGTCTGCCAACCAGTATTTGTTCAAGCAATTACTACAAGTGTGACCCTCAAACTGAAAAGAGATGGTCTCTATTCAAGTCCTCCGCCGGATTAAATACCAGCGGTGCAAGTTACCTTACAGTTGGCAGTTGTTCAATGAATGGACAGAGCAACAGCGATATTTATGTATTGCTGGCGCTACTGCAACAATTAGATAACGTTTATTTTGATGCAAAAATCAGTTTTAATAATGATCTTAGTAACTATCATGACACGCCGGTCTCAGAGCTTCAAACAATTTTTCCTCAAATAAAATATTCTCGGAATTTGATGAGCGTGTCTAAATCACATGCATATATTGATTACTCCAATTTCGCACCATTCAGATACTGGGTACGCCATAACAGACTTGAAAACAAACTGATGATGGTGGCTTATTTTGGCTATAAGTATACTTTTCTGTGTGAATTTGAACCGCTTTAATTAGCGAGCTTGCCGGACCGGTCAAAACAGTAGAATAATAAATGCTGTCATAACTTTTCAATTCAGAAACATTTTACAATTGATATACCTACCAGTACCCAGAGAATGCTGAATCAACCGCTGGCAGAACACCCTGCTGGTATTTTTACTAAAATTATCATTTAAATAGCCAGCTTGTTGAATTTTGATCCAAAAGTTAGTAAAAACCGCCATTTGCTGCTATACGTTTAGTTAGTAAAATGCTAATATTTAAGGAGATTTAGATGGTTTTTATCATTGTGGGCGACACGTTGCGAAATGTGTAAAAAAAGAATCAATCTATTCTCACCTACCCCTTGTCTAAGGATTGTTTCATACGCCCACAATGATTTATTATCCTGTTTCGTCAGGCTCACAGGACAAAAACTAATCGCCTCGAACACTTCTTAGCCGCTGCTTTTTACATCATGTATCATATTGTATTTAATTTCGCCTAATATAATTCCCTCATTGAACTTTTTTTTATCTTTGACTACTAAGTTAAAAGCCAGTCTATTAGTCGATCGACGACCAGTACCCTTAAGATTGGCCTGGTTAATAAACTTAAACACAATGAGGACTTAAATAATGAATGCAAAAAAACTTTCTAATATCGCTATCGCAACTGCAGCTGCATCAATGTTTGCCATGGCAACACCAATGACTGCTTCAGCCGCAGAAGACCCCGTACAATGTTTTGGAGCCAATTCATGCAAAGGCACCTCTGAATGCAAAACTGCAAACAGTTCGTGCAAGGGACTAAATGCCTGCAAGGGTCAGGGATTTATCATGTTAGGTAAGGCAGAATGTGAAGAAGCGGGCGGTACATTAGAAGCAAGTTAGTACTGTATTTCTTACAACTGGTTGTGAGCCCGTCTGCGGCTCACAGCCTGCCTGCTTGTTACTTCCACAAGTTATCCAGGTTGCATGTAATCATATTTTATTCAATCGCTAACGCTTTCTTGTTAAACTATTTAAATGAAAAAAATAAGCCATGTTGACCGTCCTTATCTGGGTTTTGGACTTGGGTTACGCACTAAACACTATCAGGACATTCTCGAGACGCTACCCAAA
>JAHEKD010000100.1 GCA_024638545.1 Gammaproteobacteria bacterium | reverse complement strand
AAGTAACCAGTATTGATCGCAAGTCACGCAAAGTCATGCTTTCAATTCGAGCCCTTGAACTTGACCTTGAAGACGAAGCGCTTGAAGAATATTCTCGTCAAACCGTGGCCACGACGACTTTAGGTGATAAGTTGAAAGAGCAGTTAATGAGTGCGAATTCCACACAGGCAGATACTGCTGATGCGGATTCTAAAGATTCCTAATAAACCATCTTCGAACTTGTTACACAGGATTTCGCAATGACAAAATCAGAACTAATTGAACAACTTGCAGAACAGCAGCCCCACCTGGCCTATCGAGATGTCGAATTTGCAGTTAATCAAATACTGGATTATGTTTGTGACGCGCTCGCCAATGGTGAGCGCGTTGAAATTCGAGGATTCGGCAGCCTCTCGCTGCATTACCGCCCTGAACGTGTCGGGCGTAACCCTAAAACAGGCGATCGTGTCTACGTGCCAGCTAAACACGTCCCGCATTTTAAACCGGGACGAGAACTCAGGGATAGGGTTGACCGCTAGTTGTTTAATGAGATAATGGTTTAATGAAAAAGATTATCAATTTAGTACTCTTACTGGTATTTTTCGTACTTGCATTCACATTTGCGCAGAAAAACCAGCAGTTGGTTAATATCGAATATTATGCCGGGTTATCGATCCAGACACAGGTATACCTGGCAATTTTCGCCTCGCTTGGCATCGGTCTGATTCTGGGTTATCTGATCAGCATGTCTGCAAGACTGCGTACGCGTGGGGAGATGAAAAAAGCTCGGCGAGAGGCCGAGGATGCGCAATCCAAGTTGGAAAAAATCAAAACCGGTCAAAAATTAAGTCCCCAGTAACCGCAGGCATATGCTCAGTTCCTTTTAACTTGCCTGTGGATACCTGGTGGTTAATCATTTTACTGCCGTTGTCCGCTTTGTCAGGCTGGCTTGTCGCCCAATACAGCCACCGGGAAAAAGTTGCAAAAACCTCGGTAAAAAAACTTCCTTCTGCCTATTTCAGAGGGCTGAATTACCTTCTTAACGAGCAATCCGATGACGCCATCGACGCATTAAAATCGGTTGTGGCGAATCAATCAGACAGCGCTGAGGTTCAGCTATCACTGGGGAATTTGTACAGGCGCCGCGGCGAAATTGAGAAAGCGACACAGCTGCATGAAAACCTGCTCACCGTAACCAAGTCAGACGAGAGTCTACATGCGCTGGCACTGTATGAGTTAGCTCAGGACTATCAGAAGGCGGGGGTGCTGGATCGAGCCGAGAATTTGTATCTCGAGTTAATTGACAGCGGATTTCAGACAAATGCAGCATGCATGCAATTATTGCAAATTTACGAGCAGGAAAAAGACTGGAATCATGCCATATCTGTGATCGATAACTACATGGCCGATAACACTGAACCGACGCGTGTGCGAAAATCGCATTATTTTTGCGAATTGGCGGAATTGTCGATCGCTGATGGAAGTTTTAATGAGGCGAAAAAATTCCTGCAGCAGGCGAGCTTGAGTGATTCGACGAATTTCAGAGCAATAATCCAGACTGGACGGATAGAGGCCGCACTTGGACATCACAAACAGGCGATGAACTTATGGAAGCAGGTAATTGAAAAAGACTCGCTTTATGTGCGTGAAGTTATTGAGCATATTGCGAATGCATACAGGGCATTAAATGATGAAAAAGGCCTGAATCGTTATCTGTCCAGCGTAATCGACCAGCATAAAAGCGCCAAGGCAATGTTATTGCTGACTGAAAACATTTTAAAAAGTGCCGGTAATCAAAAGGCAGAGGAAAAACTCGAAGGCTGGTTGCGGAATAATCCCTCAATACCAGGATTGATTAAATTACTCGAAATAAAATTAAACTCGCAATCGCTGAGTACCAAGCAAAAACGAGACCTGAACTTGTTATCCAGGTTGCTGGAGAACGTGATGAGATCACGCTTCGCGTATCAATGCCGTCAATGCGGATTTTCAGGGAGGCATTTTTACTGGCATTGTCCAAGTTGCCGCTCATGGAATAGTATTACAGCACAACGAACGGTATTGGGTTAGCTCAATCTGCGGTAAAAGAGTAATTCTGAATACCGGTCTTTCATGCGCTAATTGAGCTTACCGCCCCGCGCTGAGAATGCAGGTGTTGGCTGTCGAGATTGACAATGCTCGAAATATATTGAATACTTACCAGAACGTCCCTGGATTTGACCGGGTCGTTAACATGGATGTAACTCAACACAAATAAACAACATGGAGGTTGTTATGTTAAAAAAAAGATGTTTTTTCACACTTCCCGCAATAGTCGCCGCTCTTTATACTCTATCTGCACAGGCCATTAACCCGAATACGGCAACAGCCGACGAGTTAGCTGATGAGCTTATTGGGGTAGGACCCAAACTCGCGATAAAGATAGTTGAATTTCGTCAGCAAAACGGTGAATTTAAAGGCATCGAAGATTTGATGCTGGTAAATGGAATCGGTAACGCGGTTATTGATAACAACAAGGAGCTTCTGGAGTTTAAATAACCTGTATTGTCATTTGGCGCTTTTCAGGAAAGCGGCCCGCCGCTTTCCTGAATCCAGTGCCGGTCATGCATGAGGCCATGCAAATCCTTGCAGCACGTATTTTCAGAAGACCCGTTTAATTAATGGGCTCAAGCGGTTAAAATCAGCACACTTTAATTCAACATCTTAATTAATATAGATATCAAATGAATGTAACAATAATTGGTACCGGATATGTCGGACTTGTATCGGGGACCTGTTTGGCTGAGGTGGGTAATCATGTCCTGTGTATTGATAACAACGGATCAAAAATCGAGGATCTGAACAGGGGAGAGTTGCCGATTTATGAACCCGGGCTTGAAAATCTGGTGAAAGAGAATTTGTCTGCCAAGCGCTTGAGCTTCAGTACTGATCTTGGCCACGGCGTGGATTTCTCTGAAGTCTTGTTCATTGCCGTTGGCACGCCGCCAGGTGAGGACGGCTCAGCTGATCTAAGTCATGTACTTGCTGTAGCCAGTCAAATTGGTCAATATATGGAGAGCTACAAGGTCATCGTGACTAAGTCGACCGTACCTGTGGGTACTTCAGATAAAGTCAGGGATACGATTCGGAAAACACTCGATGATCGCCAGCTTTCAGTCGATTTTGATGTGGTATCCAACCCGGAGTTTTTAAAAGAAGGTGCGGCAGTAGAAGATTTCCTCAAACCAGATCGCATCATCGTTGGGGTGGATAGTGATCGCTCATATGAAATTATGCACGGGTTATACCAACCGTTTAATCGTAATCATGAGCGCGTTATTCGTATGGATATACGTTCATCTGAGTTAACCAAGTATGCTGCCAATGCCATGCTGGCAACAAAAATCTCATTTATGAATGAAATTGCAAATCTTGCGGAAAAACTGGGTGCTGATATCGAATCGGTGCGTCAGGGCATCGGTTCAGATCCCAGGATTGGCTACCATTTTATATATCCGGGTTGTGGATATGGCGGCTCCTGTTTCCCCAAGGATGTCAAGGCCCTGAATCGCACAGCCAGACAGCACGACTATGATGCCAGGATCCTTACCGCGGTAGAAGCTGTAAATAATGACCAGAAATATGTGCCGGTAAATAAATTGATACAGCATTTTGGTGAAGATTTCAATGGCATGTGCTTTGCGGTCTGGGGGCTTTCTTTTAAACCTAATACCGATGACATGCGTGAGGCACCAAGCCGGGTTATCATGGCAGAAATCTGGCGACGTGGCGGCCATGTCAAAGCTTTTGATCCGGTGGCCAGGGAAGAGGCAAAAAAGCTTTACCAGGATAACACGGCATTCGAACTTGTAGATCAGCCATATGACGCGCTTGAAAATGCTGATGCCTTGATTATTGTTACCGAGTGGAAAATTTTTCGTTCGATTGATCTTGATCTCGTCAAGCAAAAGATGCGCCAGCACGTCATCGTGGACGGGCGCAACATATATCAGCCGGAATTGCTGACCCAGGCCGGTTTTAATTATTACGGAATTGGCCGCTGATGAAGCATTTTACCGGCATGCCGGATCTTAGTGAAATCGAAATTTTAGTCGTTGGTGACGTTATGCTCGATCAGTACTGGTTTGGTGCCGTAGACCGTATTTCACCGGAGGCGCCGGTGCCGGTTGTCGCCGTTAATCGTGGTGATAAACGTGGAGGCGGTGCGGCGAATGTTGCATTAAATGTCGTTAGCCTGGGTGCAAAATGCACGCTGCTGTCCGTGACGGGTGATGATGCACATGCAGCTGAGCTGGAAAGCATGCTTGCAAGCCGGGGTATAAATGTAATTTTTGTCAAAGACAAAAAATATGATACAACCGTCAAACAGCGCGTTATCTCGCGCAATCAGCAGTTAATAAGATTGGATTTTGAAACACAACCCGGTGTAGAGTTACTGGCACACTGTATGCAGGAATATCAAGATTTAGTGGTAAATGCAAATGCCGTGATCTTCTCTGATTATGGCAAAGGCAGTCTTGAGAATATTACTGAAATGATCGGCCATGCGAAAGCTCGAGGAATTCCAGTGTCCGTTGATCCAAAAGGTAAAAGCTTTATCCGCTATCGTCATGCGACCTTGATTACACCCAATCTGAGCGAGTTTGAGCTGGTGGTCGGTGGTGTGATTGATGATTCCCAGATGAATGAAAAGGCAAAACGATTAATCAGCGATATAGCCATCGAGCACTTGCTGATTACCTTGAGTGAAAAAGGCATGAAGTTATTTTCTAGCGACGGCAGCATGCGCTATAGTCCAGCTCGCGCTCAAGAGGTTTACGACGTGAGCGGGGCAGGTGATACGGTTATTGCCTGTCTGGGCACTTTGCTGGCAAGTCAGCTTGATCTTGAAGATATACTGGATATTAGCAATATCGCTGCAAGTATAGTGGTTGCCAAACTCGGGACTGCCGTTGCAAATGTTGATGAAATAGGTGCTGCATTGGCTCAAAGCCGGGGGTCTCTATGATTGTCATTACCGGAGGTGCAGGTTTTATTGGTTCGAATCTGGTTAAATCCGTGAATGTGAACTCTTCCCAGGATGTACTGGTCGTCGATAATTTATCTAATACGGCCAAGATAAAAAATCTGGCCGATTGCACAATTGCGGATTACCGGGATAAAAACGACTTTTATCAAAGTATTATTAAATTTGACCGTATCAACGGACTCGAGGCAGTGCTGCATCAAGGCGCCTGTTCTGACACGATGGTTACGGACGGGCGTTATGTCATGCAAAATAATTACCAATACTCTAAAGCCTTGCTTGAGTATTGTGAATTTTTTAAAGTGCCGTACTTATATGCGTCATCAGCCTCCGTCTACGGCGGCAATCAGACCTTCCTCGAAAGTCCGCCGTATGAGCTGCCACTAAACGCTTACGCATATTCGAAACTGGCATTCGATCAGCACGTTCGTTCAAAACAGAAGCAGATTTCGATTCCCGTCGTCGGATTGCGCTACTTCAATGTTTATGGTCCACGTGAGCAGCATAAAGGCAGAATGGCATCAGTTGCTTATCATTTTTTTAATCAATTTAAAAATGACGGCAAGGTCAGACTGTTCGAAGGCTGTGATGGTTATGAAAACGGCGAGCAATTGAGAGATTTTATTTCAGTTGAAGATGTAGTTAAGGTTAACTGGTATTTCCTGCACAATCCCCAGCACAGTGGAATATATAATCTGGGCACAGGAAACTGCCAATCTTTTAATGACGTTGCGCACTCGGTCATTAACTATTTTTTAACAAAACAGGGCGCGCCTGAGCTGTCTCTTGAATTAATGCAAAAACAAGGTTTAATCGAGTACATTGCCTTTCCGGAAAATCTTGTCGGTAAATATCAAAGCTTTACCCAGGCGGAAATGTCAAAACTAATCAACACCGGCTACGATCATGAATTTCTGGATGTTCAACAAGGCGTCAGCCGATACATGGCCTGGCTTGATAAATAGAAAAAGACAAAGTGCACAGATCAGAAATCATCTTGGTTACCGGCGCGGCAGGATTTATAGGTGCGGCGCTAAGCCACTACTACCTGATGCAGGGGCAGCAGGTTGTTGGTATCGACAATCTCAATGATTATTATGAGGTCAGTTTAAAGCAGTACAGGCTCGGTTTGCTTGATTTTGCCGGTTTCCGCTTTCATAAAGTTGATCTGGTTGATTCTAAGGCATTGGATGAATTATTTAAGAAATATAAATTCAAAACAGTCATACACCTGGCGGCACAGGCGGGTGTAAGATACTCGCTTGAGAATCCAAGGGCTTACGTTGATTCGAATCTGAGTGGATTCGTAAATATGCTTGAAATGTGCCGACACCATCATGTCGAGCACTTCGTTTTTGCCTCATCGAGTTCGGTGTATGGCGCAAACAGAGTCATGCCATTCAGCATTAACCATAATGTTGATCACCCGGTATCACTGTATGCGGCAACGAAAAAGTCGAATGAGCTGCTTGCCCATTCATACGCGCATTTGTACAATCTCGCCTGCACGGGATTACGGTTTTTTACGGTCTACGGGCCCTGGGGTAGACCCGACATGGCGTATTATAAGTTTACCAGGTCAATTCTCGCAGGTGAAACCATTGCTGTCTATAATTATGGTGATATGCGCCGCGACTTCACCTACATTGACGATATTGTTGACGGCATTGTAAAGGTGGCCAGTCGCCCTGCCCGGGCAAATCCCTGCTGGGATGCATTGGCACCTGATCCGGCATCGAGTTATGCACCTTATCAAATTTACAATATTGGTAATAATCAGCCGGTTGAACTGATGACATTTATTCGTGTACTCGAAAAAAAGCTTGGTAAAAAAGCAAAGATAAAATTACTGCCGATGGCTGATGGTGACGTTAAAGAAACGTATGCTGATATAGACAAGCTTCAGCAAGATTTTGGTTTTAATCCCGGCATACAGCTAGAAGAGGGTCTGGAAAACTTTATAAACTGGTACAAATCCTACTACAACGTTTAAATACCATGTCTGATTTTAAAAAAATTATAGTCACAGGTGGCGCAGGATTTATTGGTTCTGCAGTCATTCGTTATTTACTTAAAGAAACTGATCATCACGTTCTCAATATAGACAAGTTAACCTATGCGGGAAATTTAAAAACACTCGATAGTGTCAGCGATAACCCTGGTTATCAATTTCTGCAGGCTGATATCTGTGACCGCAATGCAATGAAACAGGCGTTAGCTGCGTTCAGGCCGGATGGTCTTATGCATCTCGCTGCTGAGTCGCATGTTGACCGGTCAATTGATGGTTCGGATGTGTTCATACAGACTAATATCCTGGGCACCTACACGCTGCTTGAGGTGGCCAGAGAATATTACTCAACCATGGATGAAACAGATAGGCAAAATTTTATTTTTCATCACATCTCCACAGACGAGGTCTATGGCAGCCTGGGAGATGAGGGTATGTTTACGGAACAGTCGCAATATAAGCCGAATTCACCTTATTCAGCCAGCAAGGCTGCGTCCGATCACCTGGTCAGAGCCTGGGGTGAGACATACAAGTTGCCGGTGGTTATCTCAAATTGCTCAAATAATTACGGCCCCTACCAGTTTCCTGAGAAATTGATTCCGCTAATGCTAGATAAAGCGCTATCGCACCAGCCTTTACCGGTATATGGAACAGGCGAAAATATACGTGACTGGCTGTATGTCGATGATCATGCCAGTGCGCTGTACACGATATTCTCAAAAGGAAAAACTGGTGAAGTTTATAATGTTGGCGGTCATAATGAGGTCAGAAATATTGATGTGGTCAATGCCATCTGTGAAATTCTTGACAGAAAAGTC